>JAEUKG010000926.1 GCA_016794325.1 Myxococcales bacterium
AGCCCGCCGTGCTCGTCGTAGAGCACGAAGAGCGCCGACCGCTTCCACTGCGGGCTCTCCATGAGCGCCTTGACCACGTCGTAGACGAAGCGCTGGCCGCGCTGGGGGTTCTCGGGCGGGTGCTCGGTGGCCCCCTTGGCGGTGTCGCCGGTGTTCAAGAAGTTCGCGTCGACGAACGACACCGCGGGCAGGGTCCCCGCCTTCGCGCGCTCGTAGAAGCTCGCGATCGGCTTGCTGACCGCGCGGCCCCAGCGCGTCGTGATGTCGATGCCGACGAGGAGGCCGACGCCCGGAGGCCCGTCGCCGAAGAAGGACCAGTCGACGTGACGTCGGTCGAGCTCGTCGAAGATCGTGAGGTCCGTCTGGGGGAACTTGTGCGCCGACACGTCGGGCAAGCTGTTGAAGGTCATCCCCAGCGACGTGCCCGCGTAGAGGAACATGCGGTTCGGCCAGGTCGGGCCGAGGAGCGAGCAGTGGTAGTGGTCGCCGGTCGCGAAGGTCTTCGCGACCTCGTAGTAGAACGGGATGTCGCGCTGGTCGTACCACCACATCGCCCGCGCGCCGTCGCCGAGGGCCGGATCGGCGATCGGGGCGCCCTCGTCGCGCCGCTGGTCGTTCGTGACGACGAAGCCGTCGTTCTTGCCGCCGTCGTACTGGCGGTGCACCGCGCTCCACTCGTGGTCGGTGTCGTAGAAGCAGAGGTGCTCGGCGTGTTTCCACGGCACGAGCTCCCCGCCCTTGCGCGGGTTGGTCGCCCCCTCGGGCGGCGACTCCACGTCGGCGCGGCCGAGGTATTGGCCGAGGCGCCCGTAGTAGTGGTCGAACGAGCGGTTCTCCTGCATCACCACCACGATGGTGTCGATCGGGATGTCGCGATCGACGGGGAGCTCCTTGCCCAGCGTCTCGGCGGGCAGGGCCCCGCGCGCGAAGCCGCAGGCCTCGCGCTTCTTGGCGGCCTCGGCCTCGGTCGGCCGCGCGACCGCGCGGTCCCACTCGGGCGGCGTCGGGGGCCGGGTGTCGGGCTCGCCGCCGTCGGGCGGCGGCTCCTCGGCCCCGGAGCTCTTGCACGACGCGGCGGCCAGCGGGGCGACGAAGGCGGCGACGGCGATGGCGATGGCGCGACGGTTCACGTTCCCTCCCTTACTCGAACGCGGCGCCGGGCGAGGTGACGTCTCGGCGACCTCCGCCCGGCGTTCACGTCACACCGACAGCCCGATGGGGCAAGCGACCCCAGTGCCGCCGAGGCCGCAGTACCCGTCGGGGTTCTTGTGCAGGTACTGCTGGTGGTACTCCTCGGCGTAGTAGAAGGTCGGCGCGTCGACGATCTCGGTCGTGACCGCGCCGTAGCCCGCGGCCCGGAGCCGCGCCTCGTACGCCGACTTCGCGGCCTCGGCGGCGGCGCGCTGCTCGGCGTCGTACACGTAGACGCCCGAACGGTACTGGGTGCCCACGTCGTTGCCCTGCCGCATGCCTTGGGTCGGGTCGTGGCTCTCGAAGAACACCTTGAGGAGCGCCTCGTACGTCGTGACCGACGGATCGAAGGCGACGCGCACGACCTCGTTGTGCCCGGTCATCCCGGTGCAGACCTCTTTGTAGGTCGGGTTCGGGGTGATCCCCGCCGCGTACCCGACCATCGTGCAGAGCACACCTTCTTGCTGCCAGAGCTTGCGCTCGGCGCCCCAGAAGCAGCCCATCCCGAACATCGCGAGGCGCGCCCCCTCGGGGAACGGCGGGACGATGCGGGCGCCGTTCACCGCGTGGCGATCGGGGACGGGCATCGGGGTGTCGCGGCCGGGGAGGGCCTGAGCGCGGGTCGGCAGCTCGAGCTTCTTGGTGAGACCGAACATGCGCGAACTATAGCCTCGATGCCGCGCGCCCGGAAGGCGACGCCGCGGCGCGGGGTCATCCCTCGGGGGCGAGCTCGGCCTTCAGCGCCGCCACGTACGAGCGCATGGCGCGCACGCGCGGCTCCGCCAGCCGCCGCGCCGACGCGGTGTGCAAGCCCTCGGCGACGCGGAAGAGCTTCTTCGTGAAGTGGTCGACGCCCCACTCCTTGTCGTCGAGCGCGCGCGCCGTCTCGGCGAACGGATCGTCCGGGTGCCACAGCGGCCGCCGCATCTCCCCCGAGGTCGCGAAGAGGCGCGCCACGCCGACGGCGCCGATGGCGTCCAGGCGGTCGGCGTCCTGGAGGACGCGCGCCACGGGGTCCGTCGGGACGACCCCCCTGGAGAAGCCGTGGTCGCGGATCGCGGCCGCGATCGCGTCGACGGTGGGCGCCGCCTCGCCGGCCTCGACGAGCGCCGCCCGCGCGGCCTCGGCGCAGGCCGCGCCGGACTCCTTCGACCGAGGGTCATTCTTGGGATAGTTCACGAGCTCGTGCAGCAGGGCCGCGAGCGCGGCGACGCGCGGGTCGACCCCCTCGCCGCGCGCGATCCCGTCCGCGAGCCTCGCCACCCGCGCCACGTGGGAGAAGTCGTGGGCGGGCCCGTGGCCCTCGCACCGCGACCGGGCCAGCGCCACGAGCGCCGGCGGCAGCCCGAGGGCGTCGATCACGTCCGGCCTCGCCGCTCCGCCCACTTGATGCCGACGTCCTTGGGCTCGTAGCGGGCGAGTCGGTCGAGGAGCGCCGCCGGCTCGCGCTCGACGAGGATGAGGTCGACGTGCTCCTGGGCGATGAAGCCCTCGCGCTCGCCGTGGGCCACCATCGCCAGCAGCGGCTGGAAGTAGCCCTCGACGTCGAGGAGGCCGATGGGCTTCTGGTGGATGCCGATCTGGGCCCAGGTGAGCACCTCGAAGAGCTCGTCGAAGGTGCCGAACCCGCCAGGCATCGCGACGTACGCGTCCGCGAGATCGCTCATCCGCTGCTTCCGCTCGTGCATGCTCGCGGTGATGACGAGCTCGGCGAGCCCGCGGTGCGTGATCTCCTGGGTGTCGAGCCAGGAGGGGATCACCCCCCGCACGGTGCCCCCGAGCTCCAGGGCCCGATCGGCGATCGCCCCCATCGTGCCGACGCTGGCGCCGCCGTACACGAGCTCGTGCCCGCCGGCGACGAGGGCGGCCGCGAGCGCGCGCGCGCTCTCGACGAACACCGGGCGTGCGCCCGGACGGGACCCGCAGAAGACGCAGACTCGCATCGGCACCGTTCGTACCAAAAGGCCGCGGCCTCCGCGGAAAAAACCGCAACGCGTCGCCTCGGAAAGGCGCTAACCTCTCCCGCCATGGGTGGCGACGACGCCTTCGGCCTCGTTGGTCACGAGATCGACCAGCTTCGTTTCGACGAGGTCGTCGATCACGGCGGCTTCGGCATCGTCTATCGCGGTCACCACCTCGGCCTCGACGAGCCGGTCGCCATCAAGTGCCTGCGGCTCGCCCAGCCGCTCGAGCCCGCCCTGGCCGCCCAGTTCCGCGAGCGCTTCCGCGACGAGACGAAGATCGCGTACCGCCTGTCGCAGGGCAACCTCGACATCGTGCGCAGTATCTCGAGCGGGACACTCCGCGCGCCGAAGACGGGTGGGCTCGTTCCCTACATGGTCCTGGAGTGGCTCGAAGGGCAGACCCTGCACGCCGAGCTCAAGGAGCGCGTGGCGCGCGGCGACGCCGCGATGTCGCTCGACACCGCCGTCAACCTCCTCGACTCGGCCGTCACCGCGGTCGCGTACGCCCACGAGCAGGGGGTCGTCCACCGCGACCTCAAGCCCGGCAACCTCTTCCTCGCGCAGACCCGGAGCGGGCCCCGGCTCAAGGTCCTCGACTTCGGCCTCGCGAAGATCACGAACAGCGATCAGATGTTCGGCCCCGGCGTCGAGACCGCGAGCGGCCTCTTCATCGCGTCGCCCTCGTACGCCGCCCCCGAGCAGTTCGAGCGGCGCTACGGCGAGATCGGCCCGTGGACCGACGTCTACGCGCTCGCCCTCATCATGCTCGAGATGATGACGGGCAAGAAGGTGCGCCACGCGAAGAACGTGGCCGACGCGCTCATGCTCGTCGCCACGCCGGCCGCGGAGCCGCAGGCGGCGGCGCTCGGCCTCGCGCTGCCGCCCGGCGTCGAGGCCGTGCTTCATCGCGCGGTCTCGCGCGAGGCGCGCCACCGGCCGCGCGACGCCGCGGAGTTCTGGGGGGCGCTCCGCGACGGCATGCTCGCCGTCGCCGATCTCCACGCGACCCTGATGAACGACCGCCTCCCCGCGGCCGACCTCCTCAAGCAAGCGCTCGAGCGCGCGTCCGCTGCGCCGGCCGCCGCGCACTCGCCGCCCGCGCCCATCCCGGCCGCGGGCGCGGGCCTCCTGCCCGATCCCGGGCACGCGCTCCCGCTCGGCTCCACCGCCGCCGTGCCGACGCCGCGGATGCCCGCGCCCGTCGCGCCCGCGGAGCGGTTCGATCCCACCTCGCCCGTCGGCTCCCCGGCCGCCGGGGCGGTGCCCCCCGCGCCCGGCACGAGCCCGATGCTCCCGCAGGGAAACCTCGGGTACACGCTGCCGCTCGACGGCGCCAACCCGCAGATCGTGGCGGCCATGCAGGAGGTGCTCGCGGCCGCGCAGACGAAGCGGCACCCGAGCGGCGCCTCGATGGCGGCGGTGCGCCCCGACGCGAGCGGCGCGCGGCCGAGCGGCGCGCCCGACGGGCGAGCGAGCCCGGCCGCGCCGGCGCCGATGGTCCCGCGCAGCCTCGTCGACACCGGGCCGCAGGTCCGACCGCGCCCGAGCACCCCCGGGCGGGCCCCCGCCAAGGGCGGGAGCGCGCTCCTCTTCCTCATCCCGGTCGTGCTCTTCCTGCTCGCCGCCGGGGCGACCACCCTCTGGTACACGCGCGCGCGCGGCCGCTGAGGCGCCTCCCGGCGGAGTCGCTCCGAGCGGTCTTCCAAGCGCTGGCCGGGCCGGGTAAGACGGCTCTGCCATGGCGCTCCTCCAGGACCCTCCGCGCACCCCCGAAGAGCTCGAGAAGAGCCGCCCGCTCGCGATTCCCCCGGAGGAGGTCCTCAAGTTCGACGAGGACGAGTGGTACCGCCACGCGTACCGCGGCGACGACGTGCCCCAGCTCACGCTGCGCGCGCTGCTCATGGGCACGATCCTCGGGTTCTTGCTGTCGTTCACCAACGTCTACATCGGCCTGAAGACGGGGTGGTTCCTCGGCGTCGCCCTCACCGCGTGCATCCTCTCGTACGCGATCTGGAACGGGATGAAGGCGGCCGGGATCGTCAAGGGCGACATGACGATCCTCGAGAACAACTGCATGCAGTCGACCGCGTCGTCGGCGGGCTACGCCACCGGCAACACCGTCGTGTCCGCCATCCCCGCCGTCCTCCTCCTCACCGTCACCGAGGCGAACCCGAAGGGCGAGCAGCTGAGGTGGCCGGTCCTCGCGCTCTGGGTGCTCGTCCTCGCTGGCCTCGGCGTCGTCCTCGCGATCCCGCTCAAGCGGAACATGATCAACCGCGAGAAGCTCACGTTCCCGTCCGGCACCGCCGCCGCCATCACGCTGCAGGGACTCTACAGCAAGGGCGCGGAGGCGATGGCCAAGGGCCGCGCGCTGCTCATCACCGCCCTCGTCGCCGCGCTCGGGCCGCTCCTCAAGGATCTCGAGATCAAGAAGGTGCCGGACCCGACGACGGGCAAGATCGCGCACGAGGCGCTCGCCCCGGGCCAGTCGAACGTCTTCGACTTCGTCCCCGCGGTGCCGGACTCGATGCACGACCGCTTCCCCATGCTCTGGCAGTTCTTCCACGCGCGGCTGGCGGCGAAGCCCGAGGTCGCGCAGACGTGGAAGCTGTCGGACTACACCCTCAAGCTCGATCACGGGCTCGCGCTCGTGTTCGCGGGGATGATCGTCGGGATCCGCATCACGTCGTGGATGGTGGTCGGAGGCCTCTTCCTCGCGTTCGTGCTCGCGCCGAGCGCCCTCGAGGCGGGCTGGAGCTACCAGGACGGCCACCTCGTCGGCTGGACCAACCAGGCCGGCAAGATCGTGGGCGCGGCGACGAAGCCCGGCACCGCGTGGCGCGAGATCGGAGTCTGGTCGGGCGCGCCGCTGCTCGTGTCGTCGGGGCTCGTCTCGTTCGCGCTCCAGTGGCGCACCATCGTCCGCGCCTTCGCCGGCCTCGTGAAGAAGCCCGCCGCCGAGAAGCCGGCGCCGGGAACGGCGAAGGCCCCGTTCCGCGAGCCCGGCGAGCGCGACGGCGCCGAGCCCGATCCCGGCGCTGCGAAGGTGGTGAACCCCGAGGACGTCGAGGTGCCGACCAAGTGGTTCTTGATCGGCGTCGCGGTCTCCGGCAGCGCCGTCGTCCTCGTGGCCTGGCGCTACTTCAGCGTCCCGCCGCACTACGGCGTCCTCGCGGTCGCGATGGCGTTCGTCCTCGGGCTCGTCGCCTGCCGCGCCACCGGCGAGAGCGACATCACCCCCGGCGGCGCGATGGGCAAGATCATGCAGCTCACCTACGGCGCGCTGATCCCGAAGAACTCGACGGCGAACCTCATGACCGCCGCGATCACGTCCGGCTCCTCGCTCGCCGCCGCCGACCTCCTGAACGACCTGAAGAGCGGCTACCTGCTCGGCGCGAACCCGCGCCGGCAGTTCCTGGCGCAAGCCGCGGGTATCCTCACCGGCACCATCGCCACCACCATCGGCTACTTCGTCCTCGTCCCCGACGCGACCGCGCTCACGGGCGTGAACGGCAAGGACCCGGCCTTCCCCGCGCCCGGCGCCCAGCAGTGGAAGGCGGTCGCGGAGGTGCTCAAATACGGCTTCGACAACATGCACCCGATGTCGCTGAAGGCGTTCAAGATCGCCCTCGTCGTCGGCGTGATCCTCGCCCTCGCCGAGGGCCTCGCCCCCAAGAACGTGAAGAAGTACCTGCCGTCCCCCACCGGCCTCGGCCTCGGGATGACGCTCCCGTTCTTCTTCCCCCTCGCGATGTTCCTCGGGGCGCTCTTCGCCCTCGTCGCCAACCGGGTGAGCAAGTCGTGGGCGGAGCGCTACATCGTCCCGATCGCGGCCGGCGGCATCGCCGGCGAGAGCATCATCGGGGTGGTGGTGCAGGCGCTCAACAACTTCGTCCTCCACTGACACCGCGGATCCGGCGATCCAGCCGCGGGCGGAGGGGCCCCACCCTCGCGAATCCGACCGCGCCCCCGCGCCCGCCGCGGGGGCGCCGGAATCCAGCCGGAATCCGCGACCGCGGCGCTCGATCGAACGCGGGGACCTCGGCGCGCCGCTCGGCCCGCGCCGGGCGCCCCGCGAATCCGACCGGGGGCGGCGGGGAGGCGCCGGGGGCGCTGGCGCACCCCCTGCTGTGGGATGGCGGTGATGACCAAGCCCCAGCCCCTCCTGTCCGCGCTCCTCGGAGCGACCCTCGCCGCTGCGGCGACGCTCGCGGCGTGCACCGCGTCCGACGGCGGCGGCGACCCCGCGAACGACGCTCCCGACGCCGCAGCGGACGCCGCCCCGCCGCCTCCTCCCGCGCCCCCGCCCGACGCGCCGCCCGACGCGCCTCGCGTCGACCACGATCCCGACTACCTCGAGGTGCTCCCTCACCACGAGGCGCAGCTCAAGATCCTCTGCGATCGCAAGGGTCAGGACACCGTGTCCAAGGTGTTCTGCGCCAAGCCCGGCGGCCCGAAGCTCACCGGCCTGAAGGACCTCGCCGCCGCCCTCGGCCTCGGGTTCAAGGACCCGACGAAGGGCAACGGGACGCTCGGCAACCCGGCGTTCGCCGTCACCGGCCACTCGTCGTCGCTCGTGATGCGCCACGTGAACGCGGCGAACCCGCGCGTCGTCGTCTTCACGCCGCCGCTCGCGACCGGCCCGAACCCCTCCTACGTCGCCCTCGGCTTCACCCGCGGCGAGCAGCTCGTCGAGCTCGCGACGCGCGACCCGTCGACGGGCGAGCCCGCGTTCTACCTCCTGAAATACGAGCAGCCCTGCAACGCGACCAAGAGCTGCACGACCCGGGACCTCGTCGGCCCCGCGACCGAGTCGGGCTGGACCGGCTGGACGCTCTACGAGGACGAAGACCTCGCCAACACCGCCGTCGACTGCCTCCGCTGCCACCAGCCGAACGCCAAGCAGCGGCCGCTCCTCCGGATGCAGGAGCGCGTCGCGCCCTTCACCCACTGGATGGCGGCGTCGACCGCCGGAGGCCGGGCGCTCCTCGCCGATCACCACGCCGTCCACGGGCACGCCGAGGACTACGGCACGATCCCCGCGGCCCTCTTCGACGCGAGCGACCCCTCGCTCCTCGCCAAGCTCGTCGACCAGAACAACGCCCAGCTCCCCCAGCCGAACGCCTTCGACGCGGCCGCGATCGAGCGCGAGGTGCTCGCGTCGAGCCCCGCGCAGCCGACCCTCAACGACCCGCCCGGCAAGAGCGCGACGTGGCAGAAGATCTTCGACGTCGCCGCCGGGGCGGGCGCGATCCGCGTCCCCTACCACGACGTGAAGGTCGCCGACGGCGCCCGCCTCGACGCCTTCGGCGACGCCTACCGGGCGATGGTCGCGGGCAAGCCCGCGCTCGTGGCCGACCCGCGCACGCTCATGCTCGAGTCCGCCAAGGTCGACCTCGGCCTCCGGCCGCGGCCCGGCGCGAGCGGCGCCGAGATCGTGAAGCAGATGTGCGGCGAGTGCCACAACGGGCGCCTCGACCCGACCTTGTCGCGCGCCCGCTTCGACGCGACGCGCCTCGAGGCGATGCCGCCGAGCGAGCGCGCCATCGCGGCGGCCCGGGTCGCCCTGCCGGCGAGCGATCGCCTGCGCATGCCGCCGGCCGTCTTCGGCGAGCTCTCCGCCGAGGAGATCGCCAAGGTGAAGGAGGCCCTCCGGTGACGGCGCGGGCGGCCTTCGGTACGCTCGCCCCGATGGGCGACGCGAAGAAAGACCCGCGCAAGGTCGCGACCCAGCGGCGCAGCAAGGCGACGCTGGAGGCGGTGTTCGAGGCGATGGACGTCGTGGTCGCCCGAGACGGCGTGCACGCGTTCAGCGTCGCCGAGGTGGCGCGCCAGGCCGGCGTCGGCAAGGCGTCGATCTACGACTACTATCCGACTCGGGATGCACTGGTCGCGGCCTGGGAGGAGCGCCTCATCGGCAAGGAGCTCGAGCGCGTGGGCGCGCGCGTCCTCCAGATGCTCGCCGACCCGCCGAGCGTCGAGGCGTCGGTCCTCGAGCTCGTCCTCATCGTGATGGACGCCTTCGAGCGCCAGGCGACGACCTACGGCTACAAACAGCTGGAGCTCACCGCCCGCACCCAGTGGCGCAACGAGACGACGGAGCGCATCGCGGCGATGATGGCGGCCGCGCTCGACAACGCCCCCCACCGCGCGCGCTTCCGCACGACGCGGCTCGACGTCGTGGGCCGGCTCGCGGTCTACTCGGTCCTCGCCACCGCGCGCGCGGTCCCCCTCACCGCGATGTCGGCCGACGACAAGCTCCTCCACGGCCGGGAGATGGCGCGCATGCTGTGCCGCTACCTCCTCGACGACGCCGACGACGCCGTGTTCGACGCCGCCTCCGCCGGGGCGCCCTGACGGGCGCGACCCGCGCGATCGCGCTTTTGGTACGCGGGCGCACCGTCCGCTGTAGGATCGGCGTCGTGCGTGGCGCGACCAAGGAGCTCGGCATCTGGCTGTACGCGTTCGGCTACTTCGCCGCGTACGCCCCGTACAGCGCCCTCACCAAGCTCGTCTCCCAGGGCCGCTTCCCGGGCATGACGCGGGCGGTGGACGGCTTCGAGCTCCTCCCCATCACCACCGCCGCGTCGTTCGTGGGGATGGTGATCTTCCTCACCGTCAAGGGCTACTGGCGGTACGCGGGCAAGCGGACGCTCTTCGGGCGCGAGCTGCCGTGCCCCGGGATCTGGACGTTCCTCTCCGGCATCGCCACCGCCGCGATCATCGCGACGACCACCCTCGCCTACACGTTCGAGGGCGTGTCGATCGTCTTCATGATGCTCCTCATGCGCGGCGGCGTGCTCGTCCTCGCGCCGATCGTCGACGTGCTCAGCCGCCGGACGGTGCGCTGGTTCTCGTGGCTCGCGCTCGGGCTGAGCCTGGCGGCGCTCCTCGTCGCCGTCACGAGCGGGGCCTCGACCAAGATCACCCTCGTCGCGACCCTCGACGTCGTGATCTACCTCACCGGCTATTTCGTGCGCTTGCGCTTCATGAGCCGCAACGCCAAGTCGAGCGACCGCGACACCTCCATCCGCTACTTCGTCGAGGAGCAGATGGTGGCGACGCCGGCGATCGTGCTCTTCCTCGCGCTCATGGCCGCGATCGGGTACGGCAAGACCATGCTCGCGGTCCGCGCCGGCTTCGTCGACATCTGGAGCTCGGGCGCGGTGGCGGTATCGATCCTCATCGGCGTCCTGTCGCAGGGCACGGGCATCTTCGGGGCCCTCATCCTCCTCGACGGTCGCGAGAGCGCGTTCTGCGTCCCCGTCAACCGAGCCTCGAGCGTCCTCGCCGGCGTGCTCGCCTCCGGGGCGCTCGTCGCGCTCGGCTACTCGAAGCGCATCGCCCCGACCGAGCTCCTCGGCGCGGGGTTGATGATCGCCGCCATCGCCGTCCTCGCCGCCCCCACCATCCTCGCCGCCAAGAGCAAGAAGCCGAGCGCCTGAGCGAGCGAGGCACCAGCGCCCGGCGCGAGTGCCACGGTGTGCCGCGGCGCGCCCGCAACTCCGCGGACGGAAGCGCCCCTCTGTCGAAGACCGTCACACGACGAGTGCAGCTTGGAGCGGTGAGGAGGTCGCCATGCGAGCCCAGATCGTCGTCGCGTCGATGGTGGTGTCGGGTGTGGTCGCCGCGTGTGGGGCGGCGACCTCGGTGTCGGGCGACGCGCCCTCGAAGGACGCGGGGGTGTCCGAGACCGGCGGCGGCAAGGGGCCGTGCGAGGCGGCGCTCACGTTCGAGGTCAACGTGACCGGCTCCTACTGCGCCGGCACGACGAGCTCGTGCAACAACGAGTGGCTCACCATCCTCGGCCCCGACGGCAGGCCCGTCCCGCGCGATCTGTCGTGCTCGAGCGAATGCGGCGAGTGCGCCCTGGTCGGGTGCGGCGCCGTCTGCCCCGCGCCCTCCCCCGTGCCCTCGGGTGGCCTGCGCCAGACGTGGGCCGGCCGGTACTTCACGAGCAGCAAGTGCACGACCGCGCAGGGCGACAGCGTCGGGTGCGGCGCCGGCCAGTGCGCCGCACCTGGGAAGTACGTCGCGCGCATGTGCCTCTACGTCGACGGGAGCGCGCCGGACGGCGGCGCCGACGCCGCCGACGCGAGCTCGAGCTCGCCGGAGCCGTGCCGTGCCCAATCGCCCGGCGCCAAGCCCACCTGCGTCGACGTGCCGTTCGACTGGCCGAGCACGAAGGCGGTCGTCGGCACGATCCCCTGATCGAGGCCGCCCCTCGTCGACGGCGCGCGAGCGGCCGTAGTCGTCTTGGATGGCTCCTCGCCCTGCGCTCGTCGCCCTCGCGCTCGTCCTCGCGATCGCCGCCGGTCTCGCCTGCAACGCGAGGGCCCCCGCGCCGCCCGGACAGACCACCGGCGCGACCGCTGGCGCACCTTCGGCCACACCCGTCGGATCGACGGGCGCCGGCGCCGCGACGCCGTCCCCGGCGAAGGGCGCGCCCGAGTGCCGCGAGGTGGCGGTCGCGTTCTGCGCCCACCTCGCGGACTGCTCGCGCGCCGAGCTCTCGCTCCGGTACCTCGACCTGCCGACGTGCTTGCGCGTGGTCGCGGCGAGCTGCGACGAGGCGGCCGGCCTCCCGGGCGCGCTCCCGCCGAGCGCCGGCTGCGCCGCTGCGATCGCGGCGACGGCGTGCGCCGATCTCTACGACCCCCTCGCGAGCGTCCCGGCGTGCGCGACGCGCGGCACCGGCGCGCGCGGCGCCTCGTGCTCGCTCGGGCGCCAGTGCGCGTCCGGGATCTGCGTCGGCGGAGCGGACGGCGACGCGTGCGGGCGGTGCGCCGGGCCGTACGGCGAGGGCGCGCCGTGCGACGACTTCGCGGAGTGCGCGTCCGGGCTCGTCTGCCGCGGCGAGTGCGTCCTCGAGGGGCTGCCGCATCACCCGTGCGAGACCACGCAAGACTGCGTCGACGGCCTCTGGTGCAGCGCCGGCGCGTGCGCGCCGCGCGTCGCCGACGGCGAGCCCTGCGAGAGCGACGACGCGTGCGCGCGCGGCCACCGGTGCGCGGACGCGCGGTGCGCTCCCCGCGGCACCACCCCGGGCGACGCCTGCGCGGCGCCGAGCGACTGCGCCTTCCCCGCGAGCTGCTTCGGCGGCGGCTGTCGGGTGCCGACCGAAGGCGAGCCGTGCTCGGGCCGGTGCGCGTCGCCCTTCGTCTGCCTCCGCGGCGAGTGCGCGAAGCCGCGGGCGGCGGGCGAGGCCTGCGCTCCGGACGATCACGCCTGCGCGCCCGGTCTCACGTGCACCGCGGGCGCGTGCCGGGCGTTCGTCGCGGTGGGGCCGGGCGAGCGCTGCGACCGGTCGACCCGCCTCTGCGCCGGCGCGGCCGTCCTCGGAGAGCTCTCGATCGCACAAGCGCGCGACGCGTGCCGCGGAGGCGTGTGCCCGTCGCGAGGCTCCGCGTGCACGAACGACGCCGAGTGCGCGCTCGTGGGCGGCGCTTGCGTCGATGGGGCGTGCGGCGCGCCCGCGCGCTGCGGCGTCAGCGGCGACGGCTCGGGCGGGAGGTGACGTCGGGGACCACCGTCGGCGTCGACGTCGGCGCGACCGTGGGTCTGGGCGTCGGAGTGGGCGTCGGCGTCGGCGCCGCGGTGGGCTTGGGCGTCGGCGTCGCCGTGGGCGCCGTGGGCCTCGGGGCCGAGGTCGGCTTCGCGCTCGGCGCGGACGACGCGCTCGCGCTCGGCGCGGACGACGCGCTCGCGCTCGGCGCGGGCGCGCGCTCGTGGCCGCGGCCCGGGGCGAGCGGCTTCCAGCCGACGTTCGTGTGGCAGTCGAGGCACTCGGTGGAGAAGCCCTTGGCGCGATGCCGGGGCGCGCCCTCGTAGTCGTCGCGGTGGCAGTCGATGCAGTCCTTCTGGGTGCCCACGAACACGCGCGGCTCCCCGACGTGGCACGCGAAGCACTTCACCTTCGCGTGGGCGCCGTCGAGGGGCCACGCGTGCTCGACGCTCGCCGGCCGCCACGAGGCGTCGCCGTGACACACCGCGCACGTGATCGGCTTTTCGCCCTCGTGGTGGCGCGCGCGGCGGAATTCGGGCGCGTGACACGTGTAGCATGCACCCGATCGCCCGGTGCCCTTCGGCGGCTCGACCTCGCCGAGCGGGCTCGTGCTGCACGCGCCCAGGGCGGCGGCGATCGCGAGAGCGGACGCGACGGCGGCGGCGCGCATCAGAACCGCTCCTCGCGGAACGGCATCGCGAGCCGCTCGCAGATCGGGCGGAGGATCTTCGCGAGGCCCGGAGGCCCGCAGAAGAACACCTCGACCCGGTGGCCCTGGTGCTCCTTGCGGATCGCGCCGAGCATTCCCTCCCAGTCGGGCGGCCCGGTGTGGGTGTGGGTCCGCAGACCGGTGACGATGTCGCTGCGACCGGCCGAGTGCATGAGGCTCCGCGCGAGCTCGAGCCCGAGGGTGGTGGCGCCGCTGCGCGCGCCCGTCATGCACAGGTGGACGTCGAGGAGCAGCGATTTGTCGAGGCGCTCGAGCTCGGTGAGCAACGCGGAGAACCACTCGAACGACACCTGATCGCGGTTCAGCCAGAAGAAGTGCACGCGCTCGAGCTTCTTGGCCCGCGGTCCGCCGCGGCCCGACAAGACGATGCTCTCGAGCACGCTCGCGAACGGGGTGACGCCGATGCCGGCGCCGATGAGGACCGCGTAGCGGGCCTCGAAGATGTGCGCGCTCGGCGAGCCGTAGGGGCCGTCGACGTAGGCGACGAGGCCGGGGGCGTCGGGCTGCGCCTGGACGCGGCGCGCGAGCTCGCTCGTCCAGTTGCCGAGGGAGCGCACGTGGAAGGTGAGGTTGTCGCGCTCGGGCGCGCTCGAGATGGTGAACGGGTGCCACTCGGTGCGCGCGACGGCGGGGATCTTCAAGAACGCGTAGTCGCCGGGCTCGAAGGTGAAGCCCTTGGGCCGCGCGATCTCGAGCCGCGTCACGCCCGAGCGCTTGGGCGTGCTCGACACGACGGCGCACGCGGGGGCGCGCCGCGCGAGGCGCAGCGCCTGCTCGACGAGGAAGCCGAGGAGCGGGACGCCGGCGAAGAGCAAGAAGCTCGGCCCGTGGGCGATCGCGAGCCCGAACCACACCACCCAGAGCAGGTGCGTCGCCGCGAAGAGCTCGAAGCGCCGCGTCCGCCGGATGAAGGACAGCGAGAAGAACCACATCACCGCGAAGACCCCGAGCAGGATCGCCCCGGTGAGCCCGCGCGACGTCGCGAGGAGCCACCCGATCGCGCCCGGCGCGTGCCCGACCCGGAACGCGAGCACGAAGGCCGCGGTGTGCACGACGCTCCACCCGAACAGGGTGTGCCCGACGATCTTGTGGAAGTCGATGGCGTCGTCGACCGGCAGGACGCCCCCGAGCCACGTCGACCTCACCCACGTGCCGAGCCGCCGCATCATGGGGACGAGCACGAGCGCGCCGCAGAAGTCCAGGCACCGCCCCGACGCGCGCCCGGCCTCCATCAGCGGGTGCTCCGCCGTGAACGCGCCGCCGTGCACCATCGACGCCACGAAGATGGCCGCGTTGATCGCGAAGAAGAGCCCGACGGCGACCTTGGGCGCGACCCCGTGCTCGGCGAACGTCGTCCGACGGGGCACGCGGCGGCCGCTGGCGCGCTCGTCGGCGAGGAGCATCAGGTCCTCGTTGGGCGCGATCCAGATCGCCTCGTTGTGGGTCATCGCCCGCAGGAGCTGGGGCTTCTGGGCGATCACCCGCGCGAGCTCGTCGAACGTCACGCGCCCGTCGCGGTTGACGTCCACCGCCCCCATGAGCACGCGCGCGAGGTGCTCCGGGGTCTGGGTGACGCGCTCGGCGATGTCGCTCTCCGCGAGGCTCATCGCGATCATGCGGGTGATCTCGGTGCGGTCGAGGGTGCCGTCGCCGTCGTGGTCGTGGAGGCGGAAGGCGAGCTCGAGCTTCTCGCGATCGGTCCCGGTGACGATCTTCTTCACCTGGGCGACGAACTCGTCCCGTGAGACGACGCCGTCGCCGTTGGCGTCGAAGAGCGCGAGGACCCGCCGCGCGAGGTACTCGCTGCGGAGGCCGAGCGCCCTCTGCAGCTCGGGGAGGTCGATGACGCCGTCCTCCCCCGCGTGGCCCGCGAACGCACGCTCGATCGCGGCGACGAGCTCCTGGTCGATGGCGGAGGGCACGGCGAAGCGCGCATGGTGCCCGAAGCGGGGCGGATCGAGAAGCCCATCCGCTCGACCGGGGGCCGGGGGTCGGGCCCGCGGGGCCGACGTGCCCTTCACGATCGGGGCGAGACCTCGGGTTCACGGCGCCGCCCACCGCGGGCAGATCTCGAACGAAATCACGGGTCCACGCGCTCACGGGGCTGGCACGTGCCGTGCCAGTGCGCGGGCCATGCCTTCCCTTCGCGCCGCCCTCGTCGCCGCCGCCCTCGTCCCCGTCCTCGCCGCGTGCGGGGACAGCCACGAACGCGAGGCGAGCCTCTCGGAGCTCGCGTCCCACGCCACCTTCGCCCTCGACGCGCGGCGTGACGCGATGACGATCGACGTGAAGCTCGACGCGTCGCTCCTCCACACGCCGGGTCAGGACGATCACCCGTGCCTGTCGTTTTCACCCGACCTGGTCGTGAAGCTCGACGGGCGGCGCCTCGACGCCGCGACCGACGGCGACGGCGCGGTGTCGGCCGAGTCCGAGGGCGTACGTCTCCAGCACGACTGGGACGACGACGACGACCGCGAGCGCCGCGCCGAGCGCAAGCGCAAGCGCGAGGAGAAGGAGCGCAGCTACACGTGCTCGCCGCTGCGCGTCCGCGTCAACGTGCGCGTGGCGACCGTCGCCCCGGGCGCGGTGCTCACCCTCGAGCAGGGCGGGGCGGTGGTGCGGCTCCCGGTGGGCGCCGGGCTCGCCGGCGCCGACGCCAAGCTCGTGGGCGACGGCACCACCCGCGCCGACGAGCGCGTGAAGATCGCGGTGGACGGCGCGGTGGAGATCTTCGGCGCGACGGGGCAGCTCCGGGTGAACGGCGCTGCGCCGATCGACCTCACGCTCGCGGCCAGCGGCGCCGAGGTGAGCTTCGTCACGCCGAGCGGAGCCACCGGCGACGCGCTGCTCACCCTCGATCGGCTCGACCTCGAGCGGCGGTCGGCCGGCTGCGGCGCGGCCTCGGCGTGCACCGTCCGCGCGATCGTCGCCGCGAAGACCGAGCTGCCGCTCGTCGTTCGCTGATAAGCTCCGGCCTCGCTCGCTCCCGCTCGACCCCGCCGACGAGGCGCGGCGGGGCTCGGGGCGGCTCGAAGAGAGGTCCCGTGAAGAAGCTCGCCGCATCCGCCCTCGTGCTCGTCGCGTGCTCGTCGTCGTCGTCTCCGTCGACGCCACCTGCGCCGTCACCCGACGGGGGAGCGGCGGACGCCGGCCTGCAGCCCACGAGCGACGCCGGCGACGCCGCCGCTGCGCCGGCGAAATACATGCCTCCGGGCTACACCGAGGTGCCGTTTTTGTCGGAGTCGCCGGAGCGCCGCTTCCTCCGAGCCGACAAGGTGATCGCCCCAGGCAAGGACTACATCGCGGTCGTCGACACGAGCGTCGGCCGCCTCGTGCTCGACCTCTACGAGGCCGAGACGCCGACGACGGTGAACTCGTTCGTGTTCCTCGCGCTCCACCACTTCTACGAGAAGGTGGCGTTCCACCGCGTGATCGACGACTTCATGGCCCAGACCGGCGATCCCAAGTCGATCGATCAAGACCCCGCGACGTGGGGCACCGGCGGCCCCGGCTACAAGTTCGGCGTCGAGCTCAAGGCCGAGCTCAAGTTCGACGGCCCTGGCGTGCTCGGGATGGCGCGCGGCGAGCCGCTCGACAGCAACGGCTCGCAGTTCTTCATCACCCTCAAGGCGCGCCCGGACCTCGACCAGCAATACACGGTGTGGGGCAAGCTCACCGAGGGCGCCGACCTCTTGCCGAAGATCGTGAGGGGAGAGCCGCCGGCCGACCCGACGCGCATCCTCGAGGTGCGCATCGGCGTGCGATAGGGGAGGCAGGCCCAAGCCTTGGCGGGAAGCTCCCGGCGAGCGCAGCGAGACGGGGGGTGACCGACGGGGTTCGTAACCGAAGGTCTAAACCCCGGCGGGAAGCTCCCGGCGAGCGCAGCGAGACGGGGGGTGACCGACGGGGTTCGAACCCGCGACAGCTGGAGCCACACTCCAGCGCTCTACCAACTGAGCTACGGCCACCGTGCTTCGAAAAGCGGTGTGGAAGTACCGCGCGCCGCGCGCGCGTGCAAGCCCGATTCGCGGTTCGTCAGCGTTTTTCGGCACTTACGCGTGGCGCCGGGGGCACCGGCCGCGTGAAGGATGCGCTCCAGCCGCGCTCGAAGGTGCGCCCGAGCGTGCTCGCCGCCCCTCGCTCGTCGACGAAGAGGCTCACGTTGCGGCTCGCGTAGAAGTAGTCGCCCTCCCAGTTGCTGGTGCCGATCCAAGCGCGCGCGCCGTCGACGACCATGTATTTCGCGTGGGCGACCCGCGCGAAGTCGATGTCGCCACCCGACCACCTCGGCACCTCGATGACCCGCACGATCACGCCCGGCACCGCGCCGAGCCGGCCGAGCGCGGCGACCTCGGCCTCCTCGCGCGTCGCCCAGTGCGACACGAGCAGGCGCACGTTCACCCCGCGCGACGCCGCGCGCCGCAGCGCGTCGTCGAGCTCCGAGAACGGCCTCTTGTCGCGGAACGCCGGCTTGTAGGTGAGGAGCTGGACGTCCACCGATCGCCGCGCGCGATCGATCCACTCGACGAGGATAGGCAGATCCCACGCCGACTCGTCGGGGAGGAGGCCCCTCGGGCTCGCCGCGAGCCGGAGCGGGCCGCTCGCGCGCCACGGCGCCCCCGCCGCCGCCCCTGCGTCGGCGTCGCCGCGCGCGCTCCAGTCGCGCTCGAAGAGCCCGGCGAGCTGGGCCACCAGCACCGGATCGCGGAGCCGCACGCCGATCTCCTGGATGTGCTCGAGCGCGCGCCAGTCGAAGTTCTGGCTGCCGACGAAGGCCTCGCGCCCGTCGACGACGAAATATTTCGCGTGGTGCACGCCGCCGGTCGGCCCCCGGAGATCGATCTCGCGCACCTCGGCGCCCGCGCGGGCGAGGCGCTCGCCCAGCTCGGGGTACTTCGGGTGGAAGAGCGCGTCGAGCAGGAGGCGAACCCGCACTCCGCGGGCGATCGCGCGCTCGATCTCCACCACCACCCGGTCGAGGGCGCTGCCCTCGCGGCTCACGGCGTAGA
>JAEUKG010000931.1 GCA_016794325.1 Myxococcales bacterium
AGCGCCTGGCGTCGGTCGCCTCGTCGCCCGTCGGCCGCCAAAGCCAGCGCGTCGGGGCGAGACGCGCCGGAAAACGCGGCGCCGGCGCCCCGGATCTGCGCGCGCGGGCGCTCCGCGCGGGCGCCTGCGCCGCCGGGCAGAGCGCCACCCGACGCGTCGGCGAGCGGGGGCTCGCCCGCGGGGGTCGAGCTTCATGCTCGCCGATCACAGCCGGGAGCGGACGAAGCTCATCAGGAAGTCGAGGGCGACCCGGTTCTGGCCGCCTTCGGGGATGATGATGTCGGCGAAGCGCTTGCTCGGCTCCACGAACGCGAGGTGCATCGGCCGGACGCTCTCGTAGTACTGCTTGCGCACCTGAGCAAACGTGCGGCCCCTCTGCTCGAGGTCGCGGCGAATCCGGCGCATCAGCCGGATGTCGGGGTCCGTGTCGACGAAGAGCTTCACCTCGAAGCGAGAGCGCAGCCGCTCGTCGGCGAGCACGAGGATGCCCTCGACCACGATGACCGGCGCCGGGACCACGCGGACGCCCTCTTTGGCGCGGTCGTGTACGGTGAAGTCGTACGTCGGACGCATGATCGTCTCACCGCGCCGGAGCTTGTCGACGTGGGTGGCGAGCAGGTCCAGCTCGAGGGCGTCGGGGTGGTCGTAGTTGACGCGCTCGCGCTCCTCGAGGGGCAGGTGAGACTGCGACCGGTAGTAGTGGTCTTGCTCGAGGAGGAGGCCGGCGCCCTCCGGGAGGGCGGTGAGGATGGACCGGGCGATGGTGCTCTTGCCCGATCCGGAGCCGCCGGCGATGCCGAGCACGAGCGGCGTCCGCGATCCCCCGGAGCTGGTCTCGCTCGTCACGGGCCGGGCATTAGCACGCTACAAACCGCAGGCGAAGGACGAATTCGCGCGCGAAGACGGCCAAGGCGGGCGTCGCGCGCGAATCCGGCGCGCGCCTCCAGACGCGCGACGAGCGCGGCGCGCGCCCGGCCTCACCCGAGCGCGGCGAGGCGCGCGGGGTCGACGTTCCCGCCGGTGAGGACGACCACGACGTCGGCGGGCGCCGCCCCGGTGATCTCCGGGGGCAGGCCCTCGAGCAGCGGCGCCAAGGCCGCAGCGGCGCTCCCCTCCGCGACCACGCCGAGCTCGCGCACGGCGTGACGCATGGCGCGCACGATCGCCTCTTCGGAGACGACGACGACGCCCGCCACCGCCGCGCGCGCCCGCTCGAACGCGGGCGCCGAGATCCCGCCTTCGAGCCCCTCGGCCACCGTCTCCGCCGACGCCCACGAGGTGAAGGCCTCGCCCCGGGCGAGGCTCTCGGCCATCGCCGGGCTCGCCTCGCTCTGCGCGCCCCACACGCGGCGCGCCGCCGAGGGCCCATCGCCGGCGACGCGCCGCAGCGCCCACGCGAGGCCCGTCGCGAGGCCGCCGCCGCCGAACGGCGCGACGAGCGCGGCGGGCGCGCCGCCGAGGGCGCGCGCGATCTCGAAGCCGAGCGACGCGCCGTTGCCGAGGACGACGTCGTGATCGTCGTACGGAGAGAGGAACGGCGCTCCGCGCTCGCGGGCGGCCGCGAGCGCGAACGACTCCGCCTCGTCGTAGCTCTTCGTCGGGACGACGACGATCTCCGCGCCGTGCGCCCGGATCCGATCGCGCTTCTTCTCGGGCGCGGTCTCGGGCACGTACACCGTCGCCCGCACGCCGAGCGCGCGCGCCGCGAACGAGACCCCCGCGCCGTGGTTGCCCGCGCTCACGACGACGACCTCGCGCGAGCCGCGCGCCGCGAGCCGCGAGAGCGCGAACAGCGCCCCGCGCACCTTGAAGCTGCCGGTGACCTGCTTGGTCTCGTCGGCGATCCACACCCGCGCACCGCCCGCGCGCGCGTCGAGCGACGGCTCGCGCCTCACGCTCACCGGCGAGAGATCCCTCGCGTACGGGCGGGATCCGAGCGCGCTCGCCTCGTCGAGCTCGGCGTCGGTGGGGAGCCGCCCCTCCGGCTGCGGCCCGCCTCGGCCCGCGAGGACGACGCGCGTCACTTGCCGCGAACGAGCCAGGCGAGCGGGCGCCGGTAGAGCGTGACCATGCGGTCGGCGGGGACCTCGTGGCCCATGCCCGGCACGATCTTCACCTTCACCGGGACCTTGGCCTGCTTGAGCGTGTCGCCCACGCGCATCGTGTTCTGCGCGACGCCGTCGTTCTCGCCGGTGAGCAAGAAGACGCGGCGGACCTTGTGGTCCTTGAGCGTGGCCGCGGTGTCGCCCGTCCAGTACGCGTCGCTCGCGGCGAGGACGAGCCAGCGCGACCACGTCTGCTGGTCGCTCAGGCCCACTTGCTGGGCGATGAAGGCGCCCTCGCTGAAGCCGACGAGGACGTTGCCGCGGCGGTTGACTCGATTCTTGTACTTTCCACGCAACGAGCCGAGCGTGGCGTCGATGATCTTCTGCGCCGCGGGCGCGCCGTTGGCCCACGCCCGCGAGCCGCCGCCGCGGTCTTCGGGGCCCGACGGGCACACGACCCAGCCGAACTCGGTGCCGACCTTGGCCCACTTGCGGCAGTCCTCGGCCGGGTTCCCCCCGCGGCCGTGGAGGTACATGATGACGGGCTTCGGGCCCTTGCCGCGCGGCTTGAAGTAGTACGCGTCGGCCGCGCCCGGGACCTCGAGGCGCTCGGGCTCGCCGAGGTGCGCGCCCTTGGCCCACGCCGAGGCCGGCGCCGCGAGGGCGGCGAGGGCGAAGGCGGCGAACGCGACGAGGGCGACGACGACGGGGCGCATGGGGCTCGTCCTCTTCCTACCGCAACGCTCGGCCGGTGGGTAGACCACAGGCCTAACCCTTCAGAAATGCTCCCAAATCACGCCCAAGCTCCGCCGCGATCCGCCCCGCGTCGGGGCCCGCGGGGAAGGCCGTGCGGCGCTCGCCGGAGCGGTGCCCGGAGCCGTCGGGCTCGGCGACGAAGCCGCGCAGCCAGAGGTCGCCGCCGTCGCGGACCGCGAAGGCGCCGATGGGCGTCTTGCAGTCGCCGCCGAGCGCGCCGAGGACGCCGCGCTCGGCGAGGACGCACGCGCGGGTC
>JAEUKG010000113.1 GCA_016794325.1 Myxococcales bacterium
CGCCGCAACGCGGCCGACGCCGGCGCCGACGCGCGAGGCGGGTCGAGCTCGGGCGGATCGAGCTCGGGCGGATCGAGCTCGGGCGGATCGAGCTCGGGCGGGTCGAGCTCGGGCGGATCGAGCTCGGGGTCGATCCCGAGCGACGCCGGCGACGCCGGCGACGCGCGCCGCCTCGCGTGCAACCTCCGGAGCCCTCAGTGCGGATCGGGACAGGTGTGCTCGTACAACGGCGATCGCTACTGCTGCAAGGCGCCCTTCACCGTCGACCGCCCCTGCTTCGGCGACGCCGACTGCGCCGCCGGCGACGTGTGCGCCGAGGCCCAGACGAGCGGCCAGGCGCGCTTCACCTGCACCCACCCGAACGCCCAGCCGTGCCTCGACTGACGGCGAAAACCGCTGGAGTGACGCGCCATTGTCCGAGGTAGGGGAAGGTGCGACCAAAAGAGTGGGCCCGGTGAGACGGGCCCCCCTCGGCCCGTGTCATCTGGACGGAGGTGACGAAGGTGAGCGAGGTCGCGAGCATCGGTCGGGCGAGCGGGTGGGACGTGGAGGGTGCGTGGGACGTGATGCCCTCGACGCGGCGGCTGTCGTACGACGGTCACGTCGTCCTCGAGGCGTTCCTCGACGTCGCCTCCGCCGCCGACCAGTCCCCGGGGCTCCGCCACAAGCTCGCCGACCTCTACGCGCTCGGCGCCGCGCGGTGGCCCGAGCTCGCGGTCCCGCCGGAGGTGTTCGGGCACTACGTCGGCCAGGTCGCGCTCTCGCTCCCGAGCTTCGCGCGTCGCGTCGACGATCTGCGCGCGTGCGACCTCTACCTCGCCGCGGCCGCGCTCTCCGGCGTCGACGGCGCGTGGGTCGCGTTCGAGGAGGCGGTGATGTCGGATCTGCCCGACTTCCTCGCGCCCCTCGTGGACTCCGACGAGCTCATCGCCCTCGTGCTCGAGGATCTCGCGACGCTCCTCGTCTTCGGCGCCGCCGATCAGCCGCCGAAGCTCGCGTCGTACACCGGCGTCGGGCCGCTCCGCAGCTACGTGAAGCTCGCGGCGCTGCGGGTGCTCCAGGACCGGGGCGCCGCGCTCGCCGAGGCGGCCCCCGACACCGTGCGTCAAGCGCCGACGTTCGCGGCGCTGGGGGTCGCGTCTTGAGCCGCGACCTCGTGCTCGACGCCCTCGAGCGCCACGGCGGGGCCCCCGCGCGCAGCGCGGCGATCGCGGCCGCCGTCGCCGACATCCACGCGCGGGGGTCGAGCGCGTGGCCGGCGATCGACCTCTCGTTGGACGATCTCGCCGCGCACGTGGGCGCCCTCGTCGGGGCCGATCCGAGCTACGCCGCAGCGCTCGCGGACGTCCGCGCCGACGATCTCTACGTCGCCGCGGCCGCGGCGCTCGGCGCGCCCGGGGCTCGTGAGGCCTTCGTCCACGCGTACCTCGCTCGCGTCGGGGAGTACGTCGGCCGCGTCGACGGCTCGGCCGCGTTCGCGGACGAGGTGCGGCAGGAGCTGGCGACGCGCCTCCTCGTCGTCGCCGAGGACGGCCGCCCGGGCAAGCTCGCCGCGTACACCGGCCGCGGACCGCTCGCCGGCTTCGTCCGCGTATCGGCGGTGCGCGTCGCCCAGAACAAGAAGCGCGGCAAGCGCCTCGACGTCCTCGAGGACGTGGGCCCGCGCGCCCCCGTCGCCACCGGCGCCGACCCCGAGCTCGCGTACCTCAAGGAGCGCTACGCGCACGAGTTCGCCGGCGCGTTCCGCGCCACGCTCGCCACCTTGAGCCCCGAGCAGCGGGAGGTGCTCCGGCTCCACTACATCGACGGCCTGTCGATCGACGAGGTCGGCGCGCGCTGCGCGGTGAGCCGAGCGACGGCGGCGCGCTGGCTCGCGAAGGCGCGCGAGCGCGTCCTCCGCGAGACCGAGCGGCGCCTCAAGGAGCGCCTCGGCGCGAGCGTCGCGAGCCCGGCGTCCGTCATCGGGCTCGCGCGCAGCCGCATCGACCTCCGCGGCAGCTTCGACGAGTGAAGAGAGGCCTCCAGGCCCTCAGCCGCGCGCCGCGATCGCCGCGGCCTGCAGGGCGCGCGGCGCGAGGAGGCCCGCGCGATTGAGCGCGTGGCACAAGCTCGCCGGGCTCGAGAAGCCCACCGCTTGGCACACGCTCGCGGGAGTCGACGCGGGGCAGGTGAGGAGGATCGACGCGATGGCGGCGCTCCAGGCCCGGCGCAACGAGCGCCAACCGGGATAGGTGAACCCGTACTCTGCGGCGACGCCGTGGAGGAGCCGTCGCGCGGTGCGCTCGGTGAGCCCCTCGAAGGTCAGGTCGACGAGGGCGGGGCGCGTGTTCGATTGCGACAGCGCGTGCGAGAGAGCGCGCGCGATCGCGTGCTCCTGGGCGGTGGGAGGAGGGTCGTCGAGCAACGCGTCGACGTCGATGGCGAGGCCCTGGCGCCGCAGCGCATCGAGCAAGCGCGCGTGCGTCTCCGCGAGGCGCGCCGGCGTGGCGTCGCGGCGCCCGAGGAGCGCGAAGAGCTCGCGGGCGGAGGTGTGCGTCGCCTCCGCGAGCGGGGCGATCTCGGATCGCTCGAAGGGGAAGAGCGCCCGCTCGACCTGGATGCCGAGGGCGCGGAACGGCCGAACGTGGCGCGCGCCCTCGACCTCGAACACGTCGTGGCGGCTCTTGGCGACGAGGAGCGA
>JAEUKG010000939.1 GCA_016794325.1 Myxococcales bacterium
CGTCGTGCTGCCTCAGGTTGATGAGCACCGGGCAGCTCGCGGCCTCGGCGGCGAAGGCTTTGCTCGCGACTTTCTTGCCGGTCGCGGCCTCGTAGACCGTCACCGTCACGTCCTCGTAGGAGTGCTGAGCGCAGAGCTCTCCGTGCGGGCCCTCGTGGTGGCGCCGCTTCGTCTCGAGCGCCACGAACCGCACCTCGCCCGCGGTCGCTCCCGCGCCGAGGTGCACCACGTGCTCGACTCCCCACGACGTCAACAGGAGGATCCCTTGCGCCCGCGGCTGTCGTGAGCCGAAGGTCTCCCCGCGGGCGACCGCCTGCAGGTGCGGGGCGAGCCACGTCCCCGCGGTGCGGACGGTGTCGACCGAGATGCGGAGGGGGACCACCGCGTCGGCGCCTCCGGCCGACACCCGCGCCGGCAGCTCCACGTCGACGGACGAGGGCTCCGCGACGAGCGACGACGTGAGGGCGAAGGGCGCGAGGTCGGCCGTCGTCACCTCCCCGGGAGTGAGCCCCGGCGGGCTGGCGCGCACCGCCGGCTTCGAGCCGAGCTCGAGGCCGGCGCCGGCTGGCGTCGCGATCACGAGGTGGAGGGGCGTCGCGGGGTCCCAGTAGGCCACGTGGTCGGCGCCCATCCGGAGCGTCGCCGTCTTCTTGGGCTCGTTGGTGTACGAGCGGCCCGCCTCGACGATCGCGGCCCACAGCGGCGCGTCGGTGTCGGGGATGTGGGTCAGCTTTCGGCCGTCGAAGTCGAACGGGAGCGCGGCGCGACCGAACCTGCGACGCCCGAACGACGAACCCTCGACGTCGACCGTCACGCTCCCCATGCTCGGCCAGCTCGCCCTCGGCACGGAGACGAGCGCGATCCCCTGGGCGTTCGCGGTGGCCGTCGCGCGCGACGACCGAACCGAGGCGCGCATCCCCGGCTCCGTCGCCACCTCGACGACCATCTCTTTCGGTGTCACGCGCGCGAGCTTCGCCTTCGTCGGGACCGACTTGGCGCACCCGGACGCCATGAGGGCCCCGAGACCGAGGAGGAAGACGAAGACACGCGAGCGCTGGCCGACACGGGGCATCGGCTCATCGTACGCGCGCTGCCGCGCCGTCCCCCCCCCGACGGCCACAGGTTGGGGAACAGAGTCGGCGCGTCGTGTGTCGCTCAGGCAGCGGACGCTCCGACCACCCTTGCCCTCGGGGGTCCGAGCCGTGCGCGCGAGCGGAGGTCAGAAGAAGAAGAAGAAGCCGAACATGAAGAGGAAGAAGCACACCACGAACGCAAAGCCCTGAACTACGGCCGATGGCGCTTTGGACGCCGACGAAGGAGCGGAGTGGGACAGAGCGGCCAAGGGAAGCTCGTTTCGTGAGTCGCCGCGTGAGGCGGCGACGATGAAGGACATGAAGGGCGAAGAGAAGCGAACGGAGAGAAGCGAAAGGAGAGCGAACCGGAGAGAAGCGAAGAAGAGAGGAGCGAACGAGCGAACGAGCGAGGGGAAAGAAGGAGAAACGAGCGGAAGAAGAGAAGCTCGCGGCAGCCGAAGGAAGGAGAAGAGGCCTAAGGGGACGGGAAGCGAAGCGTGGGCAAGTGAAGTGTGTGATTGAGCCAAGTTGATGATGAAGGAAGGAGGTGCGGCGAGCGAGAGAAAGTGAGCGAAAGAACGAAGCGGGCGAGGGTCGTGCAAAGCGAAGGAAGCGGAGACGGACGGGTACGAACAAGAAGCACCGAGGCTCGCTCGGTGGTGACCCCAGATAGAGCAACGCGCGTGCCCCAGGACCGAAATCGAATGGTCTCGGTCACTTGGGTGGGTGCGACATCCACTCCTCGAGCGACTGACCCTGACACCCAAGTCAGGGTGCGTGGCTGGACGTTCACTGAGCGCGCCCCCGCCGCCGCCCCTCTCCTCAGAAGCGGCAGTAGCCGCCGACGGTCGTCGAGGCGCTGCACGGCCCCGTCCCGCTCGACCGCTTGTACCCCGACCGGACGCCCGTGGTGCGGCTCGGCCAGAGGCCGGAGATCGAGTCCTTGTACGCGCAGACCGACGTCGCCTCCGTGTACTCGTACGTCTGGCAGCGCGTCGACTGCATGCACGCCGCCGCGCAGTCGCGCACGGAGGGCTTGGTCTGCGTGGCGTAGGCGGTCACGCTTGGATAGTAGAGCCCCGCGCCGATGCGCACGTCGCCGAGCGCGCGGAGGATCCGATCGATGTGGAACGACACGCTCGTGTACTTGGCGCGCTGCGCCCACTCCCACCGGGTGCCGCTCAAGGCGCCGTGCACGACCGCCTGCGAGCCGCGGATGGTGTAGAACGGGCCTCCGGAGTCGCCGGGGTTCACGTCGGCCGAGTCGGTCAGCATGTGCCCGTCGGCGTCGTCGCTCGAGTAGACCTTCGAGGTCGTCTGCCGGAGCTCGTTCGTCGGGTTCGCGTTGCCGTCGTGCTGGCCCTGGCCGACCATGATGCCGGTGGGCGCGTTGCCGAGGTAGGTCGTCGGCAGGAGCGCGATGCGCGCGGGGTAGGAGATCGGGGAGTCGAGCTCCACCACCACGATGTCGGCGTATTTGCCGTCGCTGTCGAACATGCCGGCGTCCCAGTTGGCGAGCCCGGAGGCGAAGATGTCGCGCGGCGGCTGCAGCGACAGGTCGACGCCCCACGGCATGTACACGCGGGCGATGGTGCGCGTCACCCCCGGGTAGGGCAACGAGCCCTGGTAGAACATCACCGGATCGCCGACGCGCGGCGCGCAGTGAGCAGCCGACAGGACGTGGCGGGGACCGATCACCGTGCCGGTGCAGTATCCGAAGGTGACCGTCGTCTCGTCGTACACGCTCGCCGCCGACACCGGGGTGCCGTTCTTGATCTCGGCCTGTGCCTCGCCCGTCGCTTCGTCCACCGGTGGCGCGGCGCAGGCGGCGGTGGCGACGAGGGCGAGGGCGGTGGCGGTCCATCCGAATCGGTGCATGGTGAGTCCTCCTGGTCGGGCGCGCACCATGCCGCGCCCCCGCTTCCGCCGCACGTCACCCGGACGGCGTCACCCGGACGGGTGACGCGGCGACCGCCCCTCAGCGCGCTTCGAAGCGGCCGATGCGCCAGCCGAGCGCCGCGTCGCGTCGGAGCTCGATCGAATACGCCACGCGAGCGTTCGAAGAGACGAAGGCCACGTCGTCGTGGGCGGCGAGGAGGGCGAGGTCCGCGAGCGTCGCGAACGGCGTGTGCCCCGGCTCCGCCTGCGCGTCGGCGATCCGGCGGATCACGCCCGCGTCGACGTTGCTGCCGGCCGCCAGCCACGCGCGGAGCCGGGAGGCGTCGCGCCGATCGACGGCGTCGACCAAGGCGTCGATCGCGCGCTCGAGCTGCCTCGCGGCCTCGATCTCCTCGGGGCGAGCGGACCAGAGGATCACCCAGCGCTCGGGCTTGGCCTCGTCCCGCACCAGCTTGAGCGCGAGCGGACGCTTCGACTCGGGCTCGCGGCCCGCCCGGCCGAGGAGCTGCTGACCTCCGAAGTCCGAGTACAGCTCCTGCGAGACGAGCTGCTTCTCCGCGAACGAGCCCGCGAGCACCGCGTCGACGGCGAACGTGAAGAAGTAGCTCTGGTGCCGCTTGCCGGTCCCCCTCACGTCGACGAGCGAGGCGAGCACCTCGGGGCCGTCGCGCCGCGGGCGGACCGGCTCGGTGCGGGCGGGCCCGGCGTCCGGAGCCGCCGCCACGGCGGCGTCGCTCGGGCGCGGGGGCGCCGCCGGCGGGGACTTGCAGGCGGCGAGGAGCGCCGCCGCGGCGGCGAGGTGAGCGGTGCGCGAAGCTCCCACCCTCCGGACGATAGCGCGCGCGCGCCGATCCGTCTCGCGGTCGGGGGCGGCGCGCGACACGGGGCTGACTCGCCAGGGGCGAGCCCGCTATCATCCTCGGCGATGACCTCTCCCCCGAAAGGTGCTCGCTGATGGGCTCTCGTGACGAGATCGCGCGCCTCCTCAAGGACGCGGCCGCGGCGATGAAACGTGACGCGAAGGGGGCGGTCGCGACCCTCGAGGCCGCCTACGCGATCGCGCGCGAGTCCGGCAACGCCGACGACACGGCCGTGGTCGCGGAGGAGCTCGCGCGCGGGTGGGCCCGCCGGAAGTCGGCCGCCCGAGCGTTGCACTATGCATGCAAAGCGACGAAGCTCGCGCCCGAGCAGAAGAGCAGCTGGACCACGCTCGCCAAGACCTGCGAGCTCGTCGCGTCGCGGCAGAAGCCCCACTCGAAGCGTCGGAGCCAGGCCCTCTACCGGGCGACGGCGTCGGCGTTCAAGAAGGCGGCGTCGATGACCAAAGATCCGGAGGACAAGCGCTGGCTGCTCGAGCTCGCGGGGGACGCGTCGCGCCAGGCGAAGGCGTGAGCGGCCTGGCTCGGGCCCCCGTCGTGCTCCGGGCTCGCGGTCTTGCTGCCGACGTCGACCTCGTTGCGCGGCGGCTCTGCGCGCGGGCGCGACGCGGAGGGGGCGCACGGTAGGGCCGCCTCCGCCGCGCGATCGCGCGAAGTCGACGGACGCGCGTAGTCGACGGGCCGGCTGCCTCGCCCGAAGAGCCGTCAGCCCGCGCGGCGGGTCGGCGCGGTCGCCGGGCGCGCGTCCGGGAGTGGGAGCGGGACCACCGCGGCGGTGGGGAGCGCGGACGGCGCCGGCCCGAGGAGCGACGAGAGCTGCGCGGCCAGGTCGAGGCGGCTCGCGAGCCCGAGCTTGGCGATCGCCGACGCGCACGCGCGGCCGGCGGTGGCAACGCTGAGGCCGAGCTCGTACGCGGCCACCTTGAGCGGGTGGCCCATCGCGACGTAGGTGGCGACGCGGCTCTCGCGGACGGAGAGCTCTCCGGAGCCGTCGTCGTCGTCGTCCATCGCGCTCGCTCGTCGCGCGACCAAGAACGACTCGCCGCGCTCGTCGAACAGGTCGACGAGCACGTACGCCCCGGAGCCGAGGAGCACCCAGGGATCCGCGACGCCCGCCGAGGCCGCGCAAGCGGCGGCGTTCGCCTGCTGCGCCCGCACGCACGCCGCGCGCGTGCGGTCGCGGCGCGTCGGGGCGGCGAGCGCGGGGCGGCGCTCCGAGGGCGGCAGGTCGACGGAGATCGCGAACGTGTGCGTGCTGTCCATGCCTTCTCCACGGGCTTGCGGGAGGCCCGAAGAGGAGTGCCGGCTCGATCCGGACGTGACGGAGAATTTTCACCACGGCGCCGCGCGCGCTGCCAAGTGCTCGGAACAAGGGATGTTTTTGGTGTCTCCGGGGCTCGGGCGCGGGGCAGGGGCGCGGCCGGAGCGTCGTCGCCGCGGTCGGCGCTATGCTCTCGAGGAGTGTCGACCCCGTCGCGCACACCGTCCGACACGCTCACGCCGAGCCCGTCGCTCGACCTCCTCCGCGAGGTCGCTCGGACCGACGACGGCGCGGCGCCCGCCGATCTGTCGGGGCGGTCGGTCGGGCGCTACCGGCTCGTCCGGCTCCTCGGCGCTGGCGGCATGGGCGTCGTCTACGAGGCCGAAGACGCGGCGCTCGGTCGACGCGTCGCGGTCAAGCTGCTGCGCGGCGGAAGCGGGAGCGGCGAGCGCGAGCGGAGGTTCTTGCGCGAGGCGCGGCTCGCGTCGGCGGTGAACCACCCGAGCGTCGCGACGGTGTACGACGTCGGGGTCGAAGAGGGGCTCGGGGCCTTCATCGCGATGGAGCTGTGCGAGGGGACGAGCTTGCGCCGTCACGCCGGGGGATCGCCGCTCGCGCCGAACGAGGTCGCTCGCATCGGAGTCGAGATCGCGCGCGCGCTGGAGGCCGCGCACTCGCGCGGCGTGATCCACCGCGACCTCAAGCCCGACAACGTGATGATCCTGCCGAGCGGGGCCGTGAAGGTGCTCGACTTCGGGGTCGCGAAGAGCCTCGGCGACGGGGACGTCGCCGACGCGAGGAGCGCGGCCGCGGTCGCGGCCCCGGGCGAGCACGCGACGATGGAGGGCGTCGTGCTCGGGACGCCGAGCTACATGTCGCCCGAGCAGGCGCGCGGCGAGACGGTCGACGCGCGCTCGGACGTGTTCGCGCTCGGGCTCGTGCTCTTCGAGCTCGCGACCGGCGCTCGCCCCTCGTCGTCGCCGACCGAAGAGCGCGCCTCCGCCGACGGCCGCCGCTCGCCGGCGCCGCTCGCTCACGCCGTCGACGCGCGCGTGCCGGTGCGGCTGTCGCGCGCGATCGCGCGCTGCCTCGAGGCGGAACCGTCGCTCCGCTGGGAGAGCGCGGCCGCGGTCGCGGTCGCGCTCGACGGCGCGGCAACCTCGCGCCCCCGCGTCCCGCGGGCGGCCGTCGGAGCCCTCGCGCTCGGCGCCGTCGCGGTCGCTGCGCTCGTCGCGTCGCGGGGCGCGCGCGCGCCCGCCGACGTGCGCCCCGTCGTGGAGCCCTCCGCGCCCGCGCGCGTCGCGGCGGCATCGGCCCCGCCGAGCGAGCTCCGCGTCGAGGGCGCGGTCGCGTCGCCGCCCGTCGCCTCCGCTGCGCCCGCGTCGCCGTCGTCGGCGAAGGCCTCCGTGGCCGTCGTCGCGCCGAGCGCGGCGCGGCTCGTGGGGTCGAGCCGCGCGTCGTCGTCGTCGTCCGTCGCGCCGAGCGCCGCCGCGTCGGCGCGCGCGCGCCCTCCGCGCGATCCGCTCGACGAGCAGAAGTGACGCGGAGCGCGCGTTGACGCGAAATACCGCGACGGATAGCCTTCTGCGCGATGGATCGCGCGCTCGGGTCACGTCTCGCCCGCGCAGCCGCCGCCGTGGCGCTCCTCACCGTGTGGGCCGAACCCCACCTCGCGCGCGCGGAGCCGACGGCGGCCGAGCGCGCGCTCGCGACGACGCTCTTCCGCGCCGGTCGCGAGCTCCTCGCCGAGGGCCGCTTCGCCGAGGCGTGCGAGAAGCTCGCCGAGAGCCAGCGGCTCGACCCCGGCGGGGGCACCCTCCTCAACCTCGCCATCTGTCACGAGCAGCTCGGCAAGACGGCGACGGCTTGGACCGAGCTCAACGAGTCGCTCGCGCTCGCGCTCCGTGAGGGGCGCGGCGATCGCGAGGACATCGCGCGCGAGCACCTCGCCGCGGTCGGGCCTCGTGTCCCTCGGCTGATCGTCGATCTCCAGCCCGGCGCGTCCGTGCCCGATCTCGTGATCTCGGTGGACGAGCTGGTCGTGCGCGGGCCCGCCCTCGGCACCGCGGTGCCGCTCGACCCCGGGCGGCATCGCGTCACCGCGCGCGCGCCGGGATACGTCGAGGTCGAGCGCTACGTCGATCTGTCCGAGGGGCAGACCCAGCGCGTCGAGATCCCGAAGCTCGAGCCGGTGGCGCCGCCGGCTCCGCCTGCTCCGCCGCCCTCGCCGCCGGCGGCGGATGCGTCGCCGCCCGCCGTCTCCGGCCTCGGGCATGCTGGGCAGATCGGGATGGTCGTTCGCGCCGACGTCGACGGGAAGGCGAGGGGGGCGCTCGCGACGGTCGGCTTGTCGTTCGCGTTCGGCGACCACGTCGAGCCCGCGCTCGCGGCGATGGTGGGCCCGAGCTTCGGCGTGTGGGCGGGCGGGACCGTCTACGTGCTCAAGGGGGCGATCAAGCCGGCGGTCGTGCTCGGCGTCCCCACCTATTTCGTGCAAGGGGTCCGCCCCGGCCTCCACGGCGCGCTGGGGGCGCAGTGGGATCCGGCGCGGTTCTTCGGGGCGTTCGTGCTCCTCGGCGGGCAAGCTCACCCGTGGGCGCCGCCGGGCTACGACCGCCTCGAGCTCGTGCCTTCGGCGGGGATCCAGGTCCGGCTATGAGGGCTCGCGTCGCAGCCGCGTTCGGCCTCGCGCTGGCGGTGGGGTACGAGCTCGCGTCGCCGCCAGCGTCGCCGCCGCCGGCGCCGCCCGCCGCCGTGATCGCGCCGGCGTCGACGATGACGGCGCGCGCGCCAAGCGTCGCCGACGGCGAGGTCACGGTCGCGGCGGGGGGCCTCCGCTTCGGCTTCCGGGTCCGCGGGGCTCGCCCGGTGGCGCGCCTCGGCACCGACCGCGAGGCGCGCTACCCGGCGGCGCTCCCGGGCGGCGACCTCTCCGTGCGCGCCAGCGCGCGGGGCGTGGAAGATTTCGTGTATTTTGCACACAAGCCGCCGCTCGATCGGATCGTGTACGAGATCGACGTCTCCGCGGTCGCCGGCCTCCGCTACGTGGAGGGGGCGCTCGAGCTGCTCGACGCCTCGGGGACGCCGCGGGTGCGCATGGCGCCGCCGTTCGTCGACGCCCGCGACGGCGAGCGGATCCCGGTCGCGGCGACGCTCCACGGCTGCGCGTACGACGCGAGCGCGGCCCCGCCGTGGGGTCGCCCCGTCGTCGCGCCGGGGGCGTCGCGCTGCGAGCTCGAGGTCGCGATCGACCTGCCTGCGTCGCGCTTCCCCGCGACGCTCGATCCGGCGTGGGTCTCGGCGACCGAGATGCTCACCGGGCGGAGCTACCACGACGCGGTGGGGCTGAAGGACGATCGCGTCTACGTCGTCAGCGGCCACCGCCTGCCGGGCCCGGGGGCGGAGATGTTCGACCCCGCGAGCGCCACGTGGGCCACCGTCTCCGGGATCGTGGCCCCGCGGTATTTCGCGCGCGCGGTCCGGCTCGACGACGGGTCGGTGCTGTCGGCGGGCGGCACGGACGTGTCGCTGAACGCGCGCTACACCGACGCCGAGCTCTACGATCCGAAGACGGGCCGCACCACCGTCACGTTCCCCCTCCCCGTCCCGCGGAGCGGTCACTCGCTCACCGCGCTGCCGGGCGGCGGGGCGATCGTGATCGGCGGCTTCACCGGGGACGACGTCTCCGCGAGCGCCGCGATCTTCGACCCCAAGTCCGGGTGGCGCGCGGTCGCGTCGATGGCGTCGCCGCGGAGCCACCACGGCGCCGGGCTCCTGCCCGACGGTCGAGTGATCGTGGCCGGGGGAGAGAAGTGCTGCGTCGCGCTGCCCTACGAGGCGCTCCGGACGACGGAGATCTACGATCCGGTCGCCGACTCGTGGTCGCCCGGCCCCGCCCTGGGCGCGGCCCGGTACGACCACACCCTCGACGCGCTCCCCGACGGCCGGGTGCTCGTCACCGGAGGGGCGTCGTTGTTCTTCGAGGACGGCCTCCTCGGGAGCGTCGAGGTCCTGGACGCCGCGCGCACGACGTGGTCGCTCCTCGGGTCGATGCGCGAGCCCCGGACGCTGCACCGCTCGACGCCGCTGCCGAACGGCAAGGTGTTGATCACGGGGACGAGCGCGAAGACGTTCGCCCCCGCGAGCGTGACGCTCACCGAGACGGTCGACCCGGGGCGCGGGGTGATCGCCGGCGCCGGCGACACCCGAGAATACCGAACGGGACACTCGGCCACGCTGCTCGCCGACGGCCGCGTGCTCGTCGCCGGGGGGGGCGGCTTCGCCCCGCCCCTGCGGACGGCCGAGCTCTTCGGCACGAAGCTCGGTGAGCCCTGCGGCCCCGGAGACTGCGCCACCGGCGCCTGCGTGGGCGGGGTGTGCTGCGCGAGCGAGGCGGCGTGCGTCGCCGACGCAGGGCTCGTCGACGCCGGGGCCGGGCTCGACGCCGCGGGCGCCACCGACGCGTCCGCCGGAGCGCCGCCGCCCGAGGCCGCGCCCGCGGACACGAGCTACCACGCCTGCCGCGCGGCCCGGGGCCCAGCGCGCGGCGCCGCCGGAGCCGCGCCCGTCGCGCTCGTCGCGCTCGTCGCGCTCGCCGCGCTCCGCCGTCGAGGGCGGCGGTGAGCGCGGGCGGAGCCGCCGACGACGAGGCCGAGGCGCTCGTCGCGGAGCGCCTCGCGGCCGGCGATCTCGCCGCGGCCGCGACCGCGGGCCTCCGCGCGT
>JAEUKG010000961.1 GCA_016794325.1 Myxococcales bacterium
CGACGAACTCGCCGCCAGGCGCGAGGAGGCGCGCCGCGGCGCGGGCGTAGTCCTCGATCCCGCCGCGGGTCTCGAAGCAGCAGGGGCCGCGCTGGATCTTCGCGCCCACCGTGCCCTGGCCGAGGGGGATGTACGGCGGCGTCCCCGTGACGAGGTCGAACGCGCCGGCCTCGGGGACGACCGCGTCGTCGCGGAGATCGCCGACGCGCACCTCGCAGCGGTCGTCGGCTCCGTCGTAGGCGATCGAGCGGCGCGCGAGCCCGATCGAGAGCTCCTGGGCCTCCACCCCGACGACCCTCGCCGCCGGGAAGGCCCACGCGACGAAGAGCAGCACCGAGTCGATGCCGCAGCCGAGGTCGCATGCATTCTGCACGTTCTTGGCGCGCCGCTCCTCGACCGCGACGAGCGCGGTCATGAAGTCGTCGAGCGACCACTTGTGCCCGTCCCGCCGCTGGAAGATGCGCCAGTCGCCGGCCAGGAACGACAGCACCTCGGCGGCGTCGGGGACGAGATCGCTCCTCCCGGCGGGCCCGCGGGGGGCGGGGCCGGGGGCGAGCCAGCCCTCGGGCCGCTTGCGTCGCGCGCGATCGTCGGGGTCGTTCGAGAGGCGCGCCACGGCTCAGGACGGGGAGGGGCCGCGCTCGGCGAGGCGCCGCGCGGCCACGATCGCGATGGACTCGACCGTGATCAGCGAGAAGAGCTTGCGCGGGGTGATGGTCGTCTTGTCTTCGAGCTTCGCCATCTCGGGGAGCCAGCGCGAGAGCTTGTCGACGACCTCGGCGGTCAGGTGCCCGTTCTTCATCACCTCCGGCGACGAGAAGTCGAGCCGGGTGAGGAAATTGAACTCGGTGTCGCGCACGCGGATGTCGAGCTCGCGATCGAGCATGAAGACGATGTCGACGAAATCGAGCGAGTCCGCCCCGAGGTCGTCGATGAGGCGCTTCTCGGGCAACACCTCGGCGAGGTCCACCGCGAGGCTCTCGGCCACGCATCGCTTCACCACCGGAAGGACTCGGTCGTACGTCTCGGCCTCTTGGCTCACGGGTTCCTCACTCGAACGGCCCCCAGGATACGCCAATTCGGCGCCCGGGATGACCGAGCATCTCGCAGAAATCGCGCGCGGCCCCCAGCGGCGCTCCCCGGCGCGCCGTTCGGTCCGGGCCCGGGAGTCCGCGGCCGCCGGGGCCCCACGCCGCGGCGGGGCCCGAACCGACGTCGCGTTGCTCACGGCACGCACTCGGCCTACGCTCGTCGGATGCGAAGGCGCGGGGGCTCGGTGGTCGGAGGGGCGCTCACCGTGGCGCTCGTCGCTTGGTCGTCGTCCGCGGCGGCAGAGGACGTCGACGGCGGCGCCCCGGCGCGTCCGGCCCTGCCCGCCGGCCCCGTCGCCGGCGCGCTCCCCGACGCCTCCTTCTTCGCCATGCTCGACCGCGACGTCGACGTGGAGACGAGCGACGGCGCGCGCTACGCCGGGCGCCTCGTGCGGGTGGACGTCCACACGATCACGCTCGTCGTCGACAAGACGCGCGACGTGGTCACGCTCCACCGCGCGGTCATCACGCGACTGCGCGCGGGCGAGGCGCCCGCGCCCGCGCCTCCGCCGCCGGGCTCCACCCCCCCGTCGGCCCCGGCGCCGCCGCCGGAGCCGGAGGCCGAGCGCAACCTCGGCGTGTTCTTCAACGTCGCCCCCGGCGTGTCGGCCGACGTCGAATACGGGAGGTTCTACGGCTTCGCGAGCTGGGACATCCTGCCGCTCATCGTCACCGCCGACGAGAAGCCGGTGCTCGCGGGGGCGCTCGGCGCGGGCCTCACCTTGCAGGCCTTCCCCGGGAGCCGCTGGCGCTTCGATCTGTACGGGATGGTCGCGCCGCTCGTCGTCCCCAAGGAGACGTCTTGGGTCGGCATCGGGGCGGGGATCGGGCTCCACTACACGTTCGCGTCGGGGTTCGCGGTCGGGGCGAAGCTCCCCGCGTTCGGGCTCGCGTGGAGCAACAAGAGCTACAAGCTCGGCGAGTCGTTCGCGCTCTTCTACGGCGCGGGGATGGCGGGGCTCCCGGTGCTGTCGGTCGGCTATCGCTTCTGATCCGAGCCGTCGGCCGGCCTTCAGCGGATGGTTCGCGTGACCTTGGCCGCCGACTTGCGCTCGGTCGCCGCGGGGACCTCGTCCGGATAGCCGAGGGGCACGACCGCGACGATGTCCCAGCCCGGGGGCACCCCGAGGATGCGGGCGATCTCGGCGCGCGCGATGAGCGGCCCCGTCATCGCCGACGCCCCGAGCCCCTCGGCGTGTGCCGCGAGCAGGAGGTTCATGAGCGCGAGCGAGGTGCCGACGAGCGCCGAATCCCGCTCCATCTGCGCGACCGCGCTCGCGTCGGCGTCGTCGAGGCGCCCGTCGGCGAGGGTCGACAAGAGCGGCAGCGGGCGGTGGATGGGCACGACGACGACGGGCGCGCGCTCGAAGCGGGTGAAGTATTCGCCGTACGCGGCGACGGCCTCGCGGCTCCCCTCCGGGATCGCCGCCTCGATGCGCGCGCGCGCGGCGCGCACCGCGGCCGCCATCTCGTCGATGGTGGCGCGCCGCTCGACGACGACGAAGCGCCACGGCTGCTTGTTGCTCGCGGACGGCGCGGTGACCGCGAGGTCGAGGAGGCGCTCGACGACCTCGGCCGGCACCGGGTCGGGCTTGAAGCGGCGGACGCTCCGGCGGCTGCGCAGGAGCTCCTCGATCACGCGAGCCCTCCGTCGACGGGCACCACGCACCCGGTGACGAACGACGCGTCGGGGCCGAGGTGGAACGCCACCGCGCCGGCGACCTCCTCGGGCGTGGCGACGCGCCCGAGCATCACCCGCCCCGTCACCTCCGCCTCGGCGAGCGCGCGGACCCCGGCGAGCATGTCGGTGTCGACGGGGCCGAGCCGCAGGCACACCGCGCGGATCCCCTTCTTGGCGTACTCCACCGCGATCGCGCGGGTGAGGCCCTCGAGGCCCGCCTTGGTCGCCGCGTACACGCTCCCGCCCCGCGCCGGGCGCTCGGCGAGGGTGGAGCCGAGGGTGACGAGGACGCCCCGGCGGGCG
>JAEUKG010000970.1 GCA_016794325.1 Myxococcales bacterium
CAGGCGACGGCGGCGGCCTTGGTCGTCCGGCGGCCGAGGAGGGGCCCGAAGAGGTAGCGGACGTCCTGGACCTTCACCGCGTCGGTGAGCGCGAGGTCGAGCGTGCGCTCGACGAGCGCGCGATCGTCGAACGCCCCGAGGCCGCGGAGCATCGTCACGCGATCCTGCGGGCTCTCGGCCCGCGCGAGCCGGGCCTTGAGCTCGTCCCAGCGCGCGGCGTCGGCGCGGCGCGAGGCGAGCTCGAGGGCGGGGGCGAGCACGTCGGCGTCCACCGCGGCGCCCCCGAGCCAGCGCGCGACCTCGGCCTCGGCCGAGGTCCGCGGGGCGGCGCTCTCGGCGTGATCGACGAGCGCGGCGTCCACCGCGCGGCGCGCGAGCACGACGTCGTCGGTCTCCTTGGCGCGCGCGAGGCGAGCCCGTCGCGGGGTGAGCCGCTTGTCGGCGAACTCGCGGAAGGCCGCGCGCGCGGCGTCCTCGACGACGACGTCGCTCATCTGGCCGAGGATGTGCGTCACCTGCTCGGTCACGTGCCGATCGTCGTCGGCGTCGAACGCGGGCAGCGCCTCGAGGAGGAAGCCGGCCGGCAGCTCGCCGGCGCGGACCTGGGCCCAGAGGTTCGCGAGCACGCCCACCCGCTCGGGGACGCCGAGGCCGCCGAGGTGCGACAGCACGCGCCGCCAGTCGGGGACGTCGAGGGCGACGCGGTAGTACCCCGTCTGCTCGGCGTTGGGGTAGTAGAACGAGGGGCAGCCGAGCCCCGCCACCAGCACCGGGGCGCCGTCGTGCACGTCGACGCACTGCGGGGCCTTCTCGCCGCCGAGCCGCACGCACACCGGCATCGTCCACGCCCGCTGGGCGTCGGTCTGGCGCACCCCGAGCGGCCTCCACGGGCTCTGCGAGAGCTCGATGTGGTAGCGCCCCTTCTCGCAGGTGAGCTTGCCGCGCACCTGCGGCACGCCGGGGCGGTCCACGAACGATCGCGCCGCGCGCGCCACCGGCTTGCCCGAGGCGCTCTCGAGGGCGGCGAAGAGATCGTCGGCCTTCGCGCTCTTCCACGCCGCGCCCTTCAGGTAGCTCTGCACGCCGCGCTGGAAGGTGGGCCGGCCCAGCCACCCCTCGAGCATCCCGAGCACCGCGGCGCCCTTGTCGTAGGTGATCCCGTCGAAGGCCTCGGCGGCCTCCTCGGTGCTCGTCACCGGCTGCCGGACCGCGCGCGCCGACGCGAGGGCGTCGAGGGACATCACGCCCTGCGCCTGCGCCACCGACTCGAGGTGGGCGCCGAAGCTCGGCTGCCACCCGTCGACGGCGACGTCCTCCATCCACGTCGCGAAGCCCTCGTTCAGCCAGAGGTCGTCCCACCACGCCGCGGTCACGAGGTTGCCGAACCACTGGTGCGCGAGCTCGTGGGCGATCACCTGGGCCTGCGCCCGGCGCGCCCGCACGCTCGTCTTCTTGGGGTCGAGGAGGAGCAGCTCCTCGCGGAAGGTGATGAGCCCGGGGTTCTCCATCGCCCCCGCCGACAGCTCGGGCACCGCCACGACGTCGAGCTTCTCGTACGGGTGGGCGATGCCGAAATACGCCTCGAGGCGCTGCACGAGCTCGAAGGTCGCCTCGAGCGCGAGATCGCCGAGCCCGCTCTTCCCCTTGGTGGTGACGACGCGGAGCGGGAGCTTGCTCTTCGGGTATGCCTTGACGTCGAGGTCGCCGACCGCGAAGGCGACGAGGTAGCTCGGGATCGGCGGCGTCGTGTTGAAGACGAAGCGGGTGAACCCCTGCGCGCCGGGCTCGCGCCGCGCCTCCGCGCCGTTGCCCACCGCGATCATTCCCGGCGGCACCTCGATCGAGACGTCGTACGGGGTCTTGTCGGCCGGCTCGTCGAAGCACGGGAAGGCGCGCCGCGCGTAGGTCGCCTCGAACTGCGTGAAGGCGTAGGCCGACTCGCGCTCCTTCACCCGGTAGAGACCGAGGAGCTCGTCGTCGAAGGGGGCGTCGTATTCGAGGCTGAGCACGCCCCGGCCCGGCGGCAGCGGGGCGCCGAAGTCGAGGACGAGCTCCTCGGGCTCGCGCGCGCCGTGGGCGGCGCGCGCGGACGCCTTCGCGAGGCGCGCGGGCCTCCCCTCGGGCGCGAACGACGCGGCGGTCACCGCGAGCCTCCGTCCGTGCATCACGACGTGCGACGTCGGCTGCGGCACCTCCACGAGCACGTCGACCTTGCCGCGGAATCGGCCCTCGCGCGGATCGACGCGGAGCGCGAGCGCGTAGCGGAGCGGGCGCGCGAGCGCCGGCAGCCGCCCGTCGGCGCGGGGAGGAGGCAGCGGCGTGGGGGGGGCGCTGGGCGGCTCCGCTCCGAGCGAGGGCGTCCGGGGCACTGCCGGCAGCGGAGCCTCGCGAGGCCCGTCGCACGCGGCGGCGAGGAGGCACGTCGCGACAGGCCAAACGAGGTGCACGAGGGAGCGGAGGCGCCGCATCGGGGGACGCCGACGATAGCAGGATCGCGCTCGCGCGTGGGCCGGCGCCGGCGCCAGTTTGTCGATCCCCGGTGCCGCTTTCGTGCCTACCATGGTGCCGGTGTCGGACGACCTCGACGACGCGCTCGCGACCTTGCCTGCCCACCTCGCCGACACGGTCGAGCTCGCGCTCCCGCGCTTCTCGCGGACCTTCGACACCCTCGCGCGCCCGAGCGCGACGATCGAGCCGGAGCTCGCCAAGGACTCGCGCGGGGAGGCGGCGGTGGCCGAGCTCGCGTCGCGCAACGTCGCCGAAGGTCTCGCCTTCGAGCGGACGCTCGGGCAGGGGGGGATGGGCATCGTCCGCCTCGCGGTGCAGCGCTCCCTCGGCCGCCACGTCGCGGTGAAGACGCTGCGCGACAACGTGCGATCGGAGCAGGCGCGGCTGCGGCTCCTCCGTGAGGCGTGGATCACGGGGGCGCTCGAGCACCCGAACGTCGTCCCCGTCTACGATCTCGGCCTCGACGACACCGGCAACCCCGTCATCGTCCTCAAGCGGATCGAGGGCGAGACGTGGGACGCCCTGCGCACCGACGCGGCGCGGATGTGCGAGGCCACCGGCGAGCGCACCCTCGAGCGCGCGAATTTGCGCGTATTTCTCGATGTTTGTCAGGCCGTTGCGCTCGCCCACGCCCGCGGGATCGTCCACCGCGATCTCAAGCCCGAGAACGTGATGATCGGCCCTCACGGCGAGGTGTACGTCGTCGACTGGGGCATCGCGGTGGCGACCCGCGACGACGGCAGCGGTCGCTTCCCCCTCGCCGAGCAAGCGCGCGAGATGGCGGGGACGCCGGCGTACATGGCCCCCGAGATGCTCGGCGGAGGCGCCCCGTCGCGCATCTCGGAGCGGACCGACATCTACCTCCTCGGCGCCATCCTCCACGAGCTCGCGACGGGGCGCGCGCCGCACGACGTCGGCGACATGCGCGCGATCCTCTCGAGCATCCTCCTCTCGTCGCCGCGCCTCGAGGGCGCGCCCAGCGAGATCGCCGAGGTCGTGCGGCGCGCGATGCGCCGCGACCCGGCCGAGCGGTACGCGTCGGTCGCGGATCTCCGCCGCGCGGTGGAGCAATACGTGTCCCACATGGCGTCGAGCGAGCTCGCCGACGAGGCGCGCGCGAGCCTCGCGGAGCTCGAGCGCGCGCTCGCGGCCGGCGGGGAGCCGGAGACGCTGCGGCCCGAGCTCTACCGCTATTTCGGCGCGTGCCGCTTCGGCTTCCAGGAGGCGCTCCGCGGCTGGCCCGGCAACGAGGGGGCGCGGAGGGACCTCGCGAGCGCGACGACGAAGATGGTCCGCTTCGAGCTCGCCGCCAAGTCGCCGAGCGCGGCGGCCGGCCTCCTCGCCGACCTCGCGGATCCCCCGGCCGACCTCGTCGCGCTCGTCGCCGCGGGCCGCGAGGCCGAGGCGGCGGAGAAGCAGCGAATCGCGGCGATGGAGCGGGAGGTCGACCTCGTCACCGGCGGTCGCACGCGCGTCTTCGTGGCGAGCATCCTCGGCGCCTGGTGGTCGGTCTCGCCGCTCTTGATCCACCTCGCCGAGCGCGTCCGCGGCCCGATGACGGGCGCGGAGCTGATCGCGGGGATGCTCCCCACGTTCGGCATCGCCGCGCTCCTGACGTATTGGGCGCGCGAGTCGCTCTTCAAGACCGTCGTGAACCGGCGGATGGTGGGCATGGTCTGGGGGACGCTGGCGCTCACCGGCGTGGCCGTCGGCGCCGGCCTCGCGGCGGAGGTCGACGCCCACCGCATCGGGGTGTCGATGATCCTCGTGTGGGCGGTGTCGGCCGCGGTCGCCGCGCCGATGATCGGCCGGTGGTTCTTGCCCACGCCGATCGCACTCTCCGTCGCGTTCGTCGTCGCGGCGTGGAGGCCGTCCTTGTGGCCCCTGGTCGGCGCGGCGGGCAACTTCACCTTCACGGCGAACATCGCGCTCCTGTGGCGCGATCGCGTCCCGTGGGCCAAACGGGGCGAGCGCAAGGCCGACGAACCGGATAGAGAGGAGTCATGAAGCGGATGCGAACGAGAGCGCTGATCGGGCTCGTGGCGATTGTGTGCAGTGTGCACGGGCCGGAGGAGGCCCGGGCCGACGCGCCGAAGCCCCCGGCGCCCGGGCTCACCGCCGAGAAGTACAAGCTCGACAACGGCCTCGAGGTGGTCCTCCACGAGGATCGGCGCACGCCCACCGTGACGGTCAACGTCTGGTACCACGTCGGCTCGAAGGACGAGCCGGCCGGGAAGAACGGCTTCGCCCACCTCTTCGAGCACGTGATGTTCCAGGGGTCGCGCCACGTCCCCGAGGACACGTTCTTCAAGTTCCTCGAGCAGGCGGGGGGCACCGGCATCAACGGCACGACCAACACCGACCGCACGAACTACTTCGAGACGGTGCCGTCCAACCGCCTCGAGCTCCCGCTCTGGCTCGAGAGCGACCGGATGGCTTTCCTCCTCGACCACGCCGACCTCGCGACGTTCCAGAGCCAGCGCGACGTCGTCAAGAACGAGCGGCGCCAGAACTACGAGAACGCCCCCTACGGCCTCGTGCTCGACTTCGTTCGGCGCGAGCTCTTCCCGGCGGGGCACCCGTACCACCTCCTCACCATCGGCACCCCCGAGGATCTCGACCGCGCCGACATCGAGGACGTGCGCGCGTTCTTCCGCACCTACTACGTGCCGAACAACGCCACCCTCGTCGTCGCCGGCGACTTCGACAAGGACAAGGCCAAGGCGCTCATCGCCAAATATTTCGCCCCGATCACTCCCGGCAAGGCGCCGCCGCGTGCCGCCGCGGCGCCGGTCGTGCGGACGAGCGAGGCGGTGCTCGACGTGGCCGCCGACGTCGAGCTCGGCCGCGTCTCCGCGTCGTGGGTCACGCCGCCGTTCTTCCAGCCCGGCGACGCGGAGCTCGACGTCCTCGCCCGCGTGCTCGCGCACGGCAAGACGAGCCGCCTCTACAAGCGGCTCGTGTACGACGCCCAGATCGCGCAGTCGGTGTCGGCAGGGCAGGACTCGATGCAGCTCGCGAGCGTCTTCCAGATCACCGCGACCGCGAAGCCGGGCAAGGGCCCCGACGAGCTCCTCGCCGCGATCGACGAGGAGGTGAAGCGCCTGATCGACAAGGGCGTGGAGCCGGCGGAGCTCGCCCGCGCCAAGGCGCAGATCCGGGCGGAGTCGGTGTTCGAGCTCGAGCGCGCGTCGTCGCGCGCGAACCAGCTCAACATGTACAACCACTACACCGGCAACCCCGGCTACTGGGCCGAAGACGTCGCTCGCATCGAGAGGGTGACGGCCGAAGGCGTCGTGGCCGCCGCGAAGCGCTACCTCGCGCGGGAGGCGAGGGTGGTGTCGCGGACGACCCCCCACAAGGGCGCGCCCGTCGCCGGCAAGCTCGTGAAGACCTCGCGTGGAGGTGCACCGTGAAGACCTCGTCCTCGTCGCTCGTCGCGCTCACCCTCGTCGCCGTCGCCGCGGCGTGCGGCGAGCCGCCGCCCCCCGTCGTCCCGACGCCGCCGCCGCCGACCACCGCGCCGCCGCCGACCACCGCGCCGCCGCCGGTCGACCCGCCTCGCGCCGAGACGCCCGACGCCGACTTCCGCAAGGCCCCGCCGTCGGCGGGCCCGAGGGTCGTGTTCAAGCCTCCCACCGTCGAGACGTTCGCGCTCAAGAACGGCGTGAAGGTCCTCCTCGTGCAGCGCCACGACCTCCCGGTCGTGTCGGTGCGCGTCGTGTCGAAGGTGGGCGCGGGCGACATCGACGCCCGGCCGGGCGCGGTCTCGTTCGTCGGCTCGATGATGGAGCAGGGGACCAAGACGCGCAGCGCGCTCCAGGTGTCGGACGACTACGACGCGGTCGGCGCCCAGCACGGCGCGTGGTTCGACTGGGACTCGGGCGGCGCGAGCGTGCGGGTGCCGACGTCGGGCCTGCCGGCGGCGCTCGCGGTGCTGGCCGACGTGGTCCTCGCGCCGACGTTCCCCGACGCCGAGATCGAGCGCCTCCGCTCGCGCTGGATCGCCGGCTTGCAGCAAGAGAAGCAGAGCTCGGGCGCGATGGCGCAGAACGCCCTCGCGGCGGCGGTGTTCGGCCGCGCGCACCCGTACGGCCACTCGATGTCGGGCGAGATCGACGACGTCAAGAAGATCACCCGCGGTGAGCTCGCCAAGATCCACGCCGCGGCCTTCGCTCCGACCCGGATCGCGATCACGGTGTGCGGCGACGTCACCCAGGGCGAGATCGCGCCCGCGCTCGAGAAGACGTTCGGCGCGGCGAAGGCCG
>JAEUKG010001002.1 GCA_016794325.1 Myxococcales bacterium
CTCGCGGGACGAGGTCAATCTGGCCCCCCGACGGCGTGCGATCAACGCCATGCTATCGAATGCCATGTTGCATCGCATGCAACTATCGCCTGCGGCGCCGGCCCCGCGGCCGCGCCGGCGCGTCCAGCCTGGAGCGTGGCAGGTCGTGCCGGTCGCCGGCCGTCGCCTGCGCGGCGTCGACGAACACCTCGCGAAGGAAGCGGTGCCCCGGGTCGTCGTCCACCCGCGGGTGCCACACCAGGCTGAGGGCGTAGGGCTCGAGCGGCAGCGGCGCCTCACGGAGCTCGAGGCCCATCGGGCCGGCGTAGCGGGTCGCGATGCGCTCGGAGACGGTGAGGACGTGGTCCGACTCGGCCACGAGCTGGAGCGCGGTGAGGAAGTAGGGGACGGCGCGCGCGACGCGTCGGGCGAGGCCGCGCTGCGCGAGCATGTCGTCGACGTAGCCTCCCGGCTGGCCGCGGGGCGCCACCTGGACGTGGGTGAGCGCGCAGTAGTGCTCGAGGGTGACGCGCCGCTGCAGGGTCGGGTGATCGCGGCGGAGCACGCACACGAAGCGGTCGGTGAGGAGCCGCCTCGCGCGCATCTCGGGGGGGAGATCGCCGTAGATGCCGACCGCGAGATCCGAGGCTCCCTCGCGAAGCCGTGCGGCGTCGTCGGTGCCGTTGGGTACGAAGCGCAGGCTCACCCCGGGCGCCTCGGCGCCGAGGCGGTGGTCGACCGCGAGCCCGAGGATGGTGAGCACGTAGTCGGTGGCGTGCACGACGAAGGTGCGCTGGAGCTCGGCGGCGACGAACGGGCCCTCGGGCTCGAGCGCGCGCCGGGCTTCGGCCACCGCCGACCGCACCCGCGCCTTCATGGCCTCCGCGCGCGCGGTGAGCGCCATCCCGCGCCCCGCGCGCACGAGGATCGGGTCGTGGAGCTGGGCGCGCACGCGGGCGAGGGCGTGGCTCATGGCGGGGGTCGAGAGGCCGACGCGGCGCGCGGCGCCGGTGACGCTGCCCTCCTGCAGGAGGGCGTCGAGGGTCACGAGGAGGCTCAGGTCCGGCGATTGCATCGAACGAAAGAATAGCTCACTCGGCTTGCACGACGTGGACGGAAGCCGACCCGGCGGCCCGAGGCGCGCGGGCGCCGGGCGGGAGCAAAGTACTCTCCGGCGCGGCGGCGGTCGGGCCCCTACAGTGGAGCGAATGTCGACGAGATCTCCCCTTCGCTTCGCCGGCGCCGCCGCCGTGGTGCTCCTGGCCGTCACCGCCGCCCTCGGGACCGGGCAGGCGCGGCCCGTCCAGATCCAGTGCCGGTTCAACGGCGACTGCGACGGGATCGCGGTGTGCGCCGCCAACTACTGCCGGGCCCAGTGCGCGACCGACCGCGACTGCATGCCCGAGGCCACGTGCGTGGTGCGTCCGACCCAGGAGTTCACGGTGTGCCTGCCGCGCCAGCGGCCGCCGGTCGTGTGGCAGCGCCTGGCCGCGCCCGAGCGCTTCGCGACCATCGCGGGCGGGCCTGGCCTCTACGGCGTCACGCGCGCGGTGGCGGGCGGCGGCGGTCGCTTCGCCCGCGTGGTCACCCCCGGGCGGACGATGTACTGGGGCAACTCGAGCTGGGTCGACGTCGGGCCCTCGATGCCGGAGATCGCCGTGCACCGGCCGAACGAGGTCTACGGCCTCGACGACGGCGGGCGCCTCCAGCGCCTCGACCGGGCGAGCAAGGTCTGGGCTGCGGTGGCCGGGAGCCCCGCGCTCCGGAGCATCGTCGAGGGCTTCGACGACGTGCGCACGCCGGCCCAGGGCGGCCCGGCCCAAGCGGTCGGTTCCACCCGCGGCTTCACGACGCTCTACGCGATCGGGCAAGACGCGCGTCTGTGGCGCTTCAAGTCGCTGCCCGACCAGTTCCTCACGGTGGAGAAGGAGACGGCGATGGTCGTCTCCGGCGCCCCCAAGGGCCAAGACGGGCCGAGCTCGCTGGCGCGGGCCACGTTCCTCGACCCGACCGGCAACGACAAGATCTACGTCAACGACGCGAGCGTGCAGGACGTCCGCTGGATGCCCCCGCTCCCCGCGGGCACTCGCCTTCTATCCTACTCGGGACAGGGGAGCACCAGCGGCTACGGGCTCACCGAAGACGGGAAGGTGCTCCGCTACCAGTTCGGGGCGTGGGAGCCCGTCGACGGCCCCACGTTCCGCAAGCTCGCGGTGGTGCAGCCCGACGGCGTCCCGAACCAGGCGATCCTCTGCGGACTCGACGAGCAGGGCGCGGTCCACACGTCCATCGTCGCGGTCCCCTCCGGGGCCAACTACGTGCGCCCCGGCTACCAGTGACCGCGCCACGCCGAGCGACCGGCGCGGAGGGGCGGTCGGCGCGGTCGCGCCCCCAAGTGTTTGAAACGGCGTAGGTTTTATCGCGAGCAAACTACTCGCTGGGCCCGGCCGCGCCTCGTCGGTCAAGATGGGGCGAGCCGTGCGGTCTCGACGGGTGATCGATGTGGTCGACGCGGCGTATGCGCCCCGCGGCGACGAGGCCGAGTGGATGGAGCACGTGCTCGCCTCCCTGCGGGCCGGGTTCGAGGTCGAGACCCCGGCCGTCGGCGTCGGCTACGCCGTCGAGGGCGACGCCGTCACGATCGCCGACGCCCTCGTCGTCGGCGCCCGTCCCGCGCTGTCCAGCGCGATGCGCGAGATGATCACGGAGACGAGCGCTCGGCACGCCGCGACCCTGCGAGGGATCCTCGTCACGGCGCGGCGGCCGATCCGATCGACCACCGAGGTCGTGGGCGCCAAGTTCGATCTCGCCGCCGGCACCGGCGCGCCCGCGTCGGTGCGGCAGCTCGCGCGCGACTTCGTCGGGGGCGTGGTGCAGGTGTCGCCGCGGCGGGGGTTCATCCTCGGCGTCTTCCAGCCGCGTCGCGTGACCCTCGACGG
>JAEUKG010000121.1 GCA_016794325.1 Myxococcales bacterium
TCGCGGCCATCGAGCTCGCCAGGGGGCTCGTCGCGACCTACGGGGCGGCGTGGGTGAGGCCGCGGTTCGTGGAGGCCATCGCGATCCTCCGTGCGCTCGGCGACCCGGCCGGCGCCAAGGCCGTCGACGCGCTGGCAGAGAAGGCGCTCGTGCTCGCGCAAGAGGAGGGCCACGCGATCGAGCGCGCCGTCGCCGACGCGCGGGCGGGCAAGCCCGAGGCGGCGCGACTCCTCGCCAAGAAGGTGCGCGCCGAGAGACTCTCGAGCCCACCGCATCGCGCGCTGCTCGCGGTGGTCGCGCGCGTGGGAGCCAAGTGCGGGGTGGCGCGCGCCCACGCGCGGGCCCACGCGAACCTGCCCGAGGCGACCTTGACGCTCGCCGACGACGTGCGCTGGGCGGCCGACTGCGACGGCAGCGCGGACGAGGCCACGCTGGTCCCGCCGAAGCCCGTGGCCGTGGTGGACGACGCGACGGCGGTCGCGGTCGCCGATCCGCTGCGGGCGCGCAGCATCCTCGAGACGTGGGTCGGAGCGCACCCCGACGACGTGGCCGCGCGCCTCGCCCTGGCCTCGCTCCTGCCAGCGAACGCGCGCCCGGCGGTGCTCGCGGGACCGACGCTCGGGCGGGAGCCGAGCCTGCTGGTCGCGCTGGTAGAGGCTTCGACGGGGAGCGCCCGCGCCGACGCGGCCAAGCTGCTCGCGGCGGTGCTGCCGAGCACGGTGGAGTCGGTGGTCGATCCACGCGCGACGGCGCCGCTCCTCGCGCGAGCGATGGGCTTCGCGGGGCCCGAAGACGGCTGGCTCGACGTGAGCGAAGCGCTGCTCCACGCGTGCACCGCGCCGCGAAAGGCCAAGGCCTGCGCCGACGGACCATCGCTGCTGGCCGCGGGCGCGCGGCTGCGCACCACTCGCCCCGCGGCGCTCTGCGCGGCCGGCGTGGTGCTCGCCGACGCAGACCTCGGGACGGCGCGGTTCCGCCTCGACGTGGTGCTCGCGTGCACGAGCAAGAAGAAGCTGCTGCCGGCGCTCTCGGTGACGGACGAGGCGCGGGGACCGTTCCCTTCACCCGAGGGCGCGCTCGCCCGCGCGGCGCTGGCCGCGCTGCAGAAGAAGTGCCCGCTGGCGCGCGGGAACCTCGTCGCCGCGGGCGCGTTGAAGAGCGAGTACCCCGCCGAGTTCGCGGCGGTCGAGGCGCAGTGCCCCGTGCCTTGAAGGCCGCTGTCGTCGCTCCCGCTCCGAATCACGCGCGGAGGAACGCTGCCACACGCGTCGCGAACTCGTCGGCGTGGGTGAGCGGCGCCATGTGCCCCGCGCCCGCGAACACCTCGAGGCGGCCGCCGAGGTGCTCGGCGAGCAGGGTCGCCACGCGGGCGGCCGCGCGCCGGGTCTCGCTGCCGTGGAGCAGGAGCGCCCGCGGACCGCGCGGATACGCGGCGAGCGGCGTGCGATCGGAGGAGACCGCGTACACCTCGTGGAACGTCTTGACCGCGCGCTGCACGAACATGCCCTGCATGACCGGGCCCATGCGCGCCCAGGTGCCCACGCCCCCCCACCAGTCGACGAAGCGCTCGCACCACGGCGCCGTGCCGACGAGCGTGGGCGAGAAGAAGTCACCCGCGGCGTCGAGCGCCGCGAGGTCGGCGAGCGCCGGATCGGGCGGCGTGTGGAGCACGCCGAACGCGACTGGTTCGAACAGCACGAGCGCGCGCGGACGCACGCGGGCGGCGGCGCGGAGCGCGAGCCAGCCGCCGTAGGAGTGGCCCACGAGG
>JAEUKG010001070.1 GCA_016794325.1 Myxococcales bacterium
ACGCGCGGCCGCTTCGGCGAGGGCGTGGGCGCGTACATGCGCGCGCCGCACGTCGTGACGGCCGTGAGGAGCGCGCAGGCGAGCGCGGCGGCGGACGCGCTCGCGCGCGGCGCGCCGGAGGCCCCGAAGCTCGGGGCGGGCGAGGTCGCGCGCTTCACGGGCGACGACGTGCCGCTGTCGCCGGTGTCGGCCGAGCGGCTCGGCCACGGCGAGGTGACGGTGGCGCGCGCCGACGACGGCACGAGCTTCGACGTCACCGGGGTCGGCGACTTCGCCGATCACGAGTCGGCGGCGCGCTTCGCCGCCGACGTGCGCGCCAACGTCGCCCGCCTGCAGCGCGGCTTCAGCCGGGTCCTCCTCCACGGGCTCTTCGACCACGTCGAGGTGACGCACGTCGCGGGGTCGCGGAGGGTCAAGGTCGCCTTCCGGGGATCGGAGGACCAGCTCACCACCCTCTCGGGCATGCTCCTGCGGATCCACGGGCTCTGACGTCCGCCGACGGGAGGCCGCCAATGTGCAGAGTGCACGAATCTTTGCGCCGCCCGTGGCCGCGGAGGTAGAAGGGGCTCCATGCGAAAGCTCGCCGCGCTCGTCCTCGCTTGCGTCCTCGCCTCGGCCTGCAGCAAGAAGGTCGACGAGCCGCCCCCCACCGACTTCAAGCCCTCGCAGGCGGAGCCCCTGCCGCCCGGGCCCGACAAGCTCCAGACCACCGACGAGGTGGTCGGCACCGGCGCCCTAGCCAACACGGGCGACACGGTGAGCGTGCACTACACCGGCACCCTGATGAACGGGAAGAAGTTCGACAGCTCGCGCGACAAGAACCAGCCGTTCGAGTTCACCCTCGGCAAGGGCAACGTCATCAAGGGCTGGGACCAGGGCGTGGTCGGGATGAAGGTGGGCGGCAAGCGCAAGCTCGTCATTCCGTCGGCGATGGGCTACGGCGAGCGCGGCTCGCCGCCGAACATCCCCGCGAACGCCGGGCTCAAGTTCGACGTCGAGCTCCTCGAGGTCAAGGGAGCGGCGGGGGCGCCGAGCGCGAGCGCGAGCGCCGCGCCCAAGAAGTAGCGCCCTGACGCGGGGTCAGCTCGGCGGCGCGCGCGCGGCGAGAGCGCGCGCGAGCTCGTCGAGGACCGCGGGAGCGGCGGGCCCCAGGGTGACGTCGCCGCGCTCGCAGCGGAGCTCGATGGCGCCGCCGGCTGGCGGATCGTGGCCGCGGATCTCGGCCCAGAGGCGGCGCGCGCCGGCGAAGGTGACCCCGTCGTCGTCGACGACGACGTCGAGCGGGATCGTGCGCGTGACGAGCCACGCGCACGCGCCGATGGCGAGCACGAAGACGGCGGACGCGAAGACGACGAGGAGCTCGCCGCGCTCGCGGTTGGCTTGGTGGATGGCGCCGAGGACGAAGAGCGCGAAGGCGGAGAGCGCGAAGCCCGCCCACGCGAGGACGAAGACCGTCCTCCGCCCCGTCGGGAACAGCGCGCGCCTCGCGCTCCGGACCGGACCTCGCTCGGTGACGATCCCGAAGCGGAGCGAGCGGCGCACGAGGCTGATGAAGAGCGCGCCCAGGCCCACGACCAGGGCGACGGCGGCGAGGCCAGTGCCCTCGGTCGAGAGCAGGGCGTCGAAGGCGCCGTGCGCGAGCGCGGACGCCGCGAAGAACGGCAGGAGGATCCGCCGCTCGTGGAGGATCCGCGCGCCGAGCGCGTACCCCCAGATCGCGGCGAAGAACACGTGCGCGGGCACAGTCATGAACGCGCGCGCGCACACGAGGGCGGGCGACATGCGACCCTGCGCGAAGTAGGAGACGTTCTCGAGCGCGGCGAAGCCGAGGCTCGAGGCGGTGGCGTAGACGATGCCGTCGACCGGCTCGTCGAACTCGCGCCTCCTCGCGGCGAAGAGCGCCCCGAGGAGCTTCGCCCCCTCCTCGGTCACGCCGACGACGAGGCTGAAGACCCCGATCGAGAGCGGCAGCGCCGTCGGCTGCCCGCCGAGCGTCGCGTAGGTGGGGTTGAGCCACGGGCTCGCGCGCCCCGCGGCCCACTCGACGAGGCCCGCGGGGACGACGGTGACGGCGCCGAGGACGAACACCACCGCGATGAGCCACCTCGGCTCGGGGTGGGCGCGGTCGAAGCGGCGCACGAACCAGAGCCACGCGAGCGACAGCAGCGCCGGCAGCGCGAGCGTGAGGACGGCGAGGGGCCGGTCGTCGGGGACCGGCGTCGCCTCGCTCACCCGGAGCGCGGGGAGCGTCGGGCCGGAAAGGAGGAGGCGGGCGCGGTACGCGCGCGCGTAGGCGGGCAGGCCCTCGCCGAAATCGAGCACGAGCCCGTCCGGGGTCGCCCGCGCGACCACGGCGGTGCGCCCGAGCGCCGCCCGCGCGCCGTCGGGGACGTCCGGCGCCTTGCCGCGCATGAGGATGCTCGCCCCCTGGACGCGCTCGACCTTCTGGCCGTCGAAGGCCGAACGCTCGCGCGCCCACACGAGCTTGTCGCCGCCGACGACCACGAGGGTGCGATCCGTCGCCCGCTCGGCCCGGGCTGCGCGCGCGAGCTCGGCGGGGTGAGCCCCAGGGGCGCGCCCCGCGAGCGGCTCCTCGAGGGTGACGACGCGCACTCCGCCGCGCCACTCGAGCGCGTCGCTCGCGAGCGCGGCGAGCGGGCGGTGCACGACCACCTTCACCGAGCGCGGCGAGATCACGGTGACGTCGGCCGGGATCTGCGCGAGCGCGAGGCGCGTCGCGACGGCCGATCGCAGGGTGGCGCTGGGCGCCTCGGCCTCGGCGACGATGGCGACGTCGTTCTGGCCGGCGAGATCGACGGAGCACCCGAGCCCGAAGAACGCGAGCACGAGGGCGGCGGTGGCGCGCAGGAGGCCGAGCGCGGCGCGAGGGGAGGCTCGCATCGTCGGGGCGATTGTAGCCGCAGGGGCGGCCGCGGCGCTTTTTTTCCCCAGCCCCGAGGGTGCGTGATTGAGAATCGGCCCCACTGAGGTAGAGTCGGCGCCCCGATGAACGAAGTGACGACCCTCTACATCGTCGCCGGCGTGGTCTTCACGGGCCTGGCGGCGTGGGTCGGGTGGGTCATGGCCACGCGCAAGCAGCGCTGGGCGCTCACCCCCGAGGAGCGCGACGCATTGCTCGGCGACGACGATGCCGACGGGCGAGCGAGCGACGCGCCCGCGGAGGCCAAGGGCTCCGAGGACGACGCGGCCGATCCGCCGCCCTCCGGAGGCGACGCGGGCGCCGACGAGCCGAAGGGCGAGGCCAAGGGCGAGCCCGAGGCAAAAGAGCCTCGAGCCGACGAAGACCCCGCGTCGGGCGAAGACGACGGCGAGGACGAGCCGCCCGCCAAGAAGAAGGCGGCGGCGAAGAGCTGAGCCGGCCGGGAGCTCAGCCGGGGTCGAGCTTCGCGGCGCGGAGCACGCCCCGCATCACGTAGTCGGCGTAGGTGGGCTCGCCGTCGAGCCACACGACGAGGGGCTCGGTGAGCGCGCCCTCCGCGTCCACCGCGCGGGCGAGCTCGAGGTCGCCGAGCAGCGGGAGCTCCACGAGGTACACCGGCGTCGGGACCGCGTTCTCCTCCTCGAACTTGGCGGAGAGCCAGGCGATCTCCTCGCCGTAGGCCTCGATCGCGCCGCGGTGCCGCGCCGGGTCGAGGCTCGCGAGGGGCAGGAGCTCCCACCCCGCGTCGATCAGGACCGGGAAGATCTCGTCCTCGCGCCCCTCGTCGAAGGGCGCGCGGTCGGGGGCGCCGCGATCGACGCCGGCGAGGATCCTCTCGAGCTCTTCGGCCACGGCGTCTCGCGCCGGGCTCACCCAGAAGGCGCCGACGACGGCGACGAGCTCGTCGCGCGAGGCGCGGCGCACGAGACGCTCGTCGCGCGACGAACGATCGATCGAGGGGTCGGCGAGGACTCCGGCCGCCCAGTCGGCCGCGGCGTCGAGGGCGGGGCGCGCGCTCGGATCGGCCGCGGCGGCGGCGATCGCCGCCGCGTGGACGAAGAGGGCGTGGCCGGCGACGTAGCGATGACCGCCGAGGGCGCGGACGACGCGCAGCGCCTCGTCGCCGGTCTGCGCGGGGATCTCGAGCCCGGTCATCATCGGAGGCCGAAGAAATCCTGGATCCGCCCGAGGATCCGCGCCTGTTCGCTCCGCTCGCGCTCCTCCTTGGCGGCGGCGTCGAGGTTGTCGCGCACCGCCTCGAGCTCGACCCGACGGTGGGCGAGCTTCTTGCTCATCTCCGTCGCGAGCTCCGGGCGCCTCATGATGACCGACTCGAAGCCGGCCTTGTCGAGGCGCAGGCACTCCACCTCCGTCATCGCCACGACGTCCGCCTGCCGCGGCTCTCCGGTCATGAGCCCCATCTCGCCGAAGAAATCGGGCGCCTCGATCGTCGCCACCGTCTTCGGCGGCTTGTCGCCCACGCGGGTCCGGATCTCGGCCTTGCCCGCCGCGACGAGGTAGAGCCAGTGCGCGACCGAGCCCTGCCGCGTCATCACCTCGCCGGCGGTGAAGGGCGCGAAGCGGAGGTGCTCCGCGAGCTCGCGCTTCTCCTCGGGGGTGAGGGGCTTGAACAGGTCCATGCCGTCGACCAAGCGCAGCCGGCGCTCGCGGTGGCGAGCCTCGCGCTCCTTCACGTCCGCCTCGTCGTCGGGATCGACGAACACCGAGAGGGTCGGGCGGGCGAGGGGGATGCCCGCGCGCCGGAGCGCGGCGTAGATGCGCGCGCGGACCGCGGAGCTCGTGGGATCGTCGACCGCGAGATCG
>JAEUKG010001080.1 GCA_016794325.1 Myxococcales bacterium
CGTTCGCGATCGATCGCGACGAGGTGACCGTCGGCCGCTACCGGGAGGGGAGCCGCGGGTTTTCGCCGGCGGAGCCGCCGACCGCCAACGAGGGCGAGCTCGGCGCGACCCCCGACGCGGCGTGCACCTTCAGCGAGGCGCCGCGCGGCCGCGAGTCGTACGCGCTGACCTGCCTCCCGTGGGCGACGGCGCGCGCATGGTGCCAGCGCCAGGGCGGCGATCTCCCGACCGAGGCGCAGTGGGAGTACGCGGCGACGTCGGCCGGTCGTCGCGGGAAGGTCGCGTTCCCGTGGGGCGACGAGGCGCCGCGGTGCGGGCAGGCGGTGTACGGTCGGCTCACGCTCGCGGGCTTCCCCGGCGCCTGCGAGGCCAAGGTCGGCGCGGGCCCGCTCCCCGTCTTCACCGCCGACGCGCCCACCGCGCCCGAAGACGTGTCGGCCGCGGGCGTGCGGGGCCTCGCCGGCGGGGTGTCGGAGTGGGTCCGCGACGTCGCCGCGCCCTACCGCGCGCCCTGCTGGGACCGCCCCTCGGTCGATCCGGTCTGCGACGGACCCGTGCAAAATGCACATATCGTGCGCGGCGGCGGCTGGGCGGGCCCGCCGATCAACGCGCGGAGCACCGCCCGCCTCGGCTCGACGCGCGCGACGGCGCTCGTCGGGTTCCGCTGCGTCTACCCGGTGCCGCGGTGAGGGCGCCTTGGTGCGTGGCGCGCGTGGCGCGCGTGGCGCTCGTGGCGCTCGCGGCGGCGGCGTTCGCGATCGCCCCTGGGTGCGCGTCCACCGCGCGACCCGAGGGTCAGGTCGTGCTCCACGTCACCACCGACGCGCCGGTCGGAGGGGCGGGGGGGCTCTTCGACCGGCTGATCGTCGACGTCCTCGCCCCCGGCGAGCGCGCCCCGTGCGGCGGCTGCACCCGGCGCTTCGCCGTGGACGACGACCGCATGGCGCGCGGGCGCGTCTCCTTCGGCGTGATGGCGCGGCCCGGCGTCGCCGGCTACCGGGCCCGCGTCCGGCTCTACCGGAGCGGCGGCACCGCGAGCGGCGAGCCGCGCCCCGCCTCGACGCTCGAGACCGTCGTCGCGCTTCCGACCGTCGCCGAAGAGGGGATCGTGGACGCGACGGTCACCCTCCACCTCACGGACCTCGCGCGCCCTCGGGGCACGGTCGACGCGCCGGTCGCGTTCGAGCCCGGCGCGCCGCCCGCCGGCGTCGTCGGCTCGGTGCTCGCGAGCCACCCGAAGGCGTGTGTCGGGGAGCCCGCCGAAGACGAGGTGTGCGTCCCCGGCGGCGTGTTCTGGATGGGCAACCCGCGCATCGACGCGCTCGACGAGCGCGAGGCGGACGGGCGCACCGAGCGCGTCGTCTTCGTGTCGCCTTTCTTCCTCGAGCGCGCCGAGGTGACGGTGAGCCAGCTCCGCGCGGCGCGGGTCGCGCGCGTGGTCGACGATCCGGTCGAGGGAGGCCGCGCGAGGCCGGAGTGCCTCTACACCGCGGATCCTGGCGACAACGACGACCTCCCCGTCAACTGCCTGTCGTGGCAGCGAGCGCGTGCATATTGCACCAAAGTCGGCAAGCGGCTGCCGAGCGAGGCCGAATACGAATACGTCGCCGGCGGGCTCGAGGGGCGCTCGTTCGTCTGGGGCACCGATCTCCCCCAGTGCGCGGACGCGGTGTTCGCGCGCGGGACGATCTGCCCCGGGCCGCGCCGGCCGTCGCCGGCGGGGCGCGGGGTGCGCGACCAGATCGGCATCGGAGGCCGGCTCGTGCTCGACCTCGCGGGCAACCTGCGCGAGATGACGCTCGATCGGTTCCGCCGCGGCGACGAGGCGTGCTGGGGCAGCGGCGTGTTCGCCGACCCGGTGTGCGAGCGCGACTCCGACGACGAGGTCGTGCCGCGGACGGTCCGCGGCGGATCCTACGTGGACGAGGGGACGCTGCTCCGCGCCGCCCAGCGGTCGTTCCTGGAGAACGAGCGCTTCGGCGTGAGCGAGCACGTGGGCTTCCGCTGCGCGCGCCCCGGGAGGTGATCGCGCCGGCGTGGCGCGCGCGTCACTTCTGGGTGCAGTACTTGCTGCTGCCGTTCTGCACGGCCTCGCAGGACCAGAAGGTCGGGCACTCGGCGAACGACTGGCACGTCTTGCTGCAGTAGCCGAAGGCGGCGTCCTTCTTGAAGAGGCACGCGTTGGACGGGCAGTCGGCGTTCTTCACGCACTGGGAGCCGACCTTGTCGGCGCCGGTGCCGCTCGCGGCGCCGCCTCCCGACGATCCGCCGGTGTCGTCGGAGCCGCCCGTCGGATCGGTCGGCGCGCCCGACGATCCGCCGCCGGACCCGCCCGGCGAAGGCGTCGTCCCCGACGACGAGCCGGAGGAGGACGACGTCGACCCGCCGCCGTCGCTCGAACAGCCGAGGAGCGGCGACGCGAGGGCAAAGAAGGCGGCGGTCATGAAGAGCTGGGTGGGATGGCTGAACATCGGGTGTCTCCTGGAAGGGGCGACGACATCGTCGCCGCGCTCCCCTGAGCACGATGTAGGCCAGCGTCGTACACCTCCAACGCGTGAAAATTGCACGTCTTTCTCCGGATTGACGGCGGGCTCGCCCAGGGCGCGCCCGCTTCGTCAGTCCCGTCGCCCGAGGCCGCGGACGAGGCTCAGCGACAGCTCGCCCCGGCACGCGCGGGCGACGCTCTCGAGCTCGGGCCCTGCGAGCTGCGTCGCCTCGCCCAGCCGTCGGCTCGCGCCCTCGGCGACCGCGCGCTGCGCGCGGGCGATCCATCGCGCGACGGTGGCGCGGTGCACCGCGTAGATGCCGGCGAGCGCGTCGATGCCGACGCCCTCGAGGAGCGAGAGGCGGAGGAGGTTCCGGTCCTCGGGGGTGAGCTCGCCGATCGCCTCGTGCACCGCGCGCTTGTACGCGGGGCCGTAGCGGGCGACGAGGTGCGCGGTCGCGGGATCGGCGGCCGGGGCTGCGACGTCGACGAGCGGGTCGTCGTCGCCCCCCGGTGGAGGCTCGGTCGTCCGGCGTCGCCGCAGCGAGAGCGCGGCGCGGACGACGACCGCGCGCAAGAAGGCGCGCAGCGTGCCGCGCCCGCGGTACTCGAGGATCTTGGGCGTCGGCCCGACGAAGAGCTTCTCGCCGACGATCTGGGTGACCTCGTCGACCGTGTCGCGATCGGCGCGGAGGCGCGAGAGCGCGCCCGAGATCTCCCCCCGGTAGGTCGCTCGGAAGTGATCGAGCGCGGCGCGGTCGTTTGCGGCGCAGGCGCG
>JAEUKG010000136.1 GCA_016794325.1 Myxococcales bacterium
GGCCCGGGCGGGGCGCGGGGCCACGCCGGCGGCGGGGGCCGCCCGCGCGCCGCCCGGCCCGGCGGCCGCGCTCGCGTCGCGCAAGGCCGCGAGCGCCTCCGCCATCGACGGGAACCGCTGGCCGGGGAGCGGCGCGACGGCGCGGTCCACGACCGCGCTGAGCGAATCGGGATAGCCGAGGGTCGAGAGGCTCGGGGTGCGCCCGGCGGAGGCGGCGGGGAGGACGCCGCCCAGCACCTCGTACGCCATCCGCCCCCACGAGAACTGGTCGGCGCGCCCGTCGACCAGCGCCCCCACCATCTGCTCCGGGGCCATGTAGCGGGGCGTGCCGAGCACGACGCCCGAGCGCGTCTGGAACGACGTCGGCGCGTCGTCGGGGGTCGACGCCGCGCCGAGCTCGGGGTCGGCGGGGCGCTTCGCGAGCCCGAAGTCGAGCACCCTCGCCACCCCGTCTTCACCGACGAGGACGTTGTCGGGCTTGACGTCGCGGTGCACGAGCCCGGCCGCGTGCGCGGCGGCGAGGGCCTCGGCCACGTCGACGAGCCAGCGGAGCCGCTGCTCGATCGGCGTGTCGCCCGCGATGCTGGCGCGGAGCGTGCGGCCGCGCAGGAGCTCCATGACGAGGAAGGGCGTGCCGGCCTCCTCCCCGACGTCGTAGATGGCCACGATGTTCGGGTGCCTCAGGTTCGCGGCGGCGCGCGCCTCGCGGAAGAAGCGCGCTCGGTACTCGGCGGCCTCGTCGGGGGTCATGCGATCGGCGCGGACGATCTTCAGCGCGACCTCGCGGCCGAGCGCCGGATCGCGCGCGCGCAGCACCGTCCCCATCCCGCCTTGCCCGATCGGCTCGATCACCTCGTAGCGGCCGAACCTGGACCCGGGGGCGGTCATCGCTCGCTCCGTGACCGCACGCGTCAGGCTCCCCCCAGCCCGTGCTTCTTGATCAGGCGATACACGTGCCCGCGGGCGATCCCGCCGGCCTGCGCCGCCTTGGTGACGTTGCCGCCGTGGAGCTCGAGCAGACGCCGGACGTAGGCGGCCTCGCCGCGGTCGATCCACCGCTCGCGGAACGCCGAATACGACTCGGACTCGGGCGACGGGTCCGGCGCCTCCGGCTCGCCCTCCGCGGGCTTCGCGGGGGCGTCGCCCGCGCCGTCGCCCTCGGGGTCCATCAGCGCGAGCGCGTGGTCGGGCCCGAAGGCGAGCGCGCGCTCGGCGAAGTTCCGCAGCTCGCGCACGTTGCCGAGCCACGGGCGCGCGGCGACGAGCCGGAGCCGCTCGGGGCCGAAGAACGCGAGCGCGCTCTGCCCGAGGAAGCGGTCGAGCAGGAGCGGCACGTCGGAGCGGCGGCTCCGGAGCGGCGGGACGCGCAGCGGGAGCACCGCGAGCCGGAAATACAGGTCCTCGCGGAACGCGCCGCAGGCGACCATCTTCCCGAGGTCGCGGTGGGTCGCGGCGACGACGCGCACGTCGACCGCCTGGTACGCCGTCTCCCCGACGCGACGGACCGCGCGAGACTCGAGCGCCCGCAGGAGCTTCGGCTGCATCGCGAGCGGCAGCTCGCCGATCTCGTCGAGGAAGAGCGTGCCCCCCGACGCGTCGGCGAAGGCGCCCGCGCGCGCGGCGACCGCGCCGGTGAAGGCGCCGCGCGCGTGACCGAAGAGCTCCGCCTCGAGCAGGTTCTCGGGGAGCGCGGCGCAGTCGACGACGACGAACGGACCCTCCGCGCGCGGAGAGGCCTCGTGGATGGCGCGCGCGACGAGCTCCTTGCCGGTCCCGGTCTCGCTCGTCACGAGCACCGACGACTGCGTCGCCGCGGCGCGCGCGAGCACCGCGAACATCTCGCGCATCGGGAGCGACGCCCCGAGGAGCTGCCCGAACTGATCGTACGGCCACGGCGGCAGCGCGGAGCGGCGGCGCTCGTACGAGACCTGCAGAGTCGCGCCGCCGAGCCGGAGCCGCGCGCCGTCGGGGAGCTGCGCCTCGGCGACGCGGAGGTCGTCGACGTAGGTGCCGTTCGAGCTCCCGAGATCACGGATCCACGCGCCGTCGCCTCGCCGGGTGATCTCGGCGTGCACGCGAGACACCGTGGGCACGGCGACGACGACCGCGCACGACGGAGACGACCCGCAGAGGACGGCCTCGTCCACCACCACCTCGTCGCGCGCGCCCGAGTCGTCCTGCCAGCGCAACCTCAACGTCGGCGCATCGCCGAAGGGCATGACCAGGCGCTCGGTCTCCGTGCCTTCCGCCGTCACGACTCGAGGCTAGCTCTCCTCCGGCGCGCGCTGGGGCGCGTTGTGTACGG
>JAEUKG010001176.1 GCA_016794325.1 Myxococcales bacterium
CCGGCCCGCGCCCGCGGTGTTCCACCGACTCGCGACCGTGATGTTCTCGGCCTTGGTCGACTTCGCGGCGTCGAGGTCCGTCTCGGCGACGATGTTGAGCGTGCCCGCCCCGCCTGCCGCGTGCTGCACGTCGATGTCGGCCTTCCCCTTCGTGCCTCCGAGGCGAAGCTCGACCTTGATGTTGCGCTTCTCCAGGTTCTTCAGATCGTAGGTGACCTTCACCGAGCCGTCGTCCTTGCCGTGCGCGGGATCGAGCGCGCGGAAGGCGTCGTTGTCGACGCTGAAGTTGCCGGTGCGGTACGCGGCGTTGCTCTTGCCGTAGCCCTTGCCGCGCAGGACGCTCTTGTACTCGCTGTCGGCGCCGTTGCGCGGCTTGCCCTCGAGGACGTAGTCGAACTCGTCGGTCGCGCCCTCGGTCACCGTGAAGCGCCAGGTCACGGGCTCGAGCGCGCTCCCGCTCCACGGGCCCCAGACGGCCTTCTTCGACTCGATCGTCGTCGGCTGCTCGTCGCTCACGGCCTTGACGGCGGCGAGGATCACCCCGGTCACGGTGTCGGTCCCCCAGGTGATCTCCCGCGTGAACTCGTAGTACTTCGCCGAGCCCGAGCCGGTGCCGGTGGCGATGCGCAGGCTGCTGCTCCCCGACTTGCCCGAGCCGCTGGCGCCCGGCACGCCGGTCTTCACCTCGTCGCCCTTCGGCACCGCCTCGCGGAAGCGCTCGGTCTCGGACTGCACGATGCAGCCCTGGAGAGCGACGAGCGAGAGAGCCGAGACGACGCACGCGGTGAGAGCCTTCTTCATGGTTCCTCCCTGGAGGTAGGTCGCCTGTCCACGGCGACGGGGTCAGAAGCAGTCCGGGCTTGCCCGCCGGACGCGACCCTGCCTTTTCCAAGTTCTGGGCCAACCCGCACCCGGGGCGACCACCACGGAATCATTGATGATTTCTGGGGAGGAGGGCGGGGAGTGAACCGCTGTTGTCATTCCGACTCGGATGGCCATGACCCCGCGTTGACGTCACCCGGCGTTGACGTCACCCGCCGTTCACGGTCGCGAGCCGCGCGAGCCGTGCGAGCCGTCAGAACCGGCCGACGACCGAGAGCCCGCCGCCCTCTTGGCCCACCGTAGGCACGATCAGCGGTCGGTGCTCGCCCTTCTTGTCGCCGGAGGGCATGACCAAGAAGAGCACCACGCCGCCGATCGCGAGCGCGCCGCCCACGCCGTAGAGCACGAACGCCATCGTCTGGTCGAAGCGCTTGGCCTTCCCGTTCGAGTCGGCCGCGCATCGGAACGGCGTGGTGCTGTCGTCCACGCACTTGTCAGGCTCGTTCTTCTGGTTGGCGGTGCTGAAGTTCTCCGTCTGCTTGCTGTCGGCCTTGAGCGCCGCGATGTGGAAGCCCACTCCGACGCCCGCCGCGGCGAGGCCCGTCACGCCCATCGCGATGCCGGCGATCTTCGCTGCGCCCAAGCCTCCGCCACCGCCTCCCCCCGAGTCTCCTCCGGGTCCGGGGCCGGGGCCCGGCTTCTCGGCCGGCGCGTCGACGAGCGCCGGGACCTCGAGCTCGGTGAGCCCCGGCCCGGGCGCGACGTCGACCGACGCCGAGTGCGGCTTCTTGCCGGGCGCGACGGCCTCGATCTTGATGGTGCCCGGATCGACGGGGATGGGCAGGCCCCACTGCGCCTTGCCCACCGGGACCCCGTTGCGCTTCACCTCGATGCCGTCGACCGGCGCCTTCACCCGCACCGCGACCTTGCGCAGCTTGGGCTCGAGCCGGGCCACCGCCTCGTGGGCGAACTCTTCGCGGTCCTTGCGCCCCGCGCGCTGCGCCTGGGACTCGAGCGTCTTGAACTCGGACCACGCGCTCGCGGTCTTGCCCTGCTTCTCGTGGCAGGCCGCGAGGACGAGCAGGGCCCCCATCGCCGGATCGAGGTTGTAGCTCTCCTGGAGCTTGTCGCACGCGGCGTTGATCGCGCCGTCGTTGAAGAGCTTCTGCCCCTCGTTGAACAGCGCCTCGGCGGCCGCGGTCTTGTCGTCGGCGCGGGCCGCGACCGAGACGAGGAGAGTCGAACCGAGGACCAGGCACCCGAGCGTGGCGCGTCGCATCATCGCGCCCGATGATACACGAGGTGGATGGCCGCGGTCGCCGCCCACGAGCGCGTCAGTCGCGGCCCGTCTTGCCCGGGTCGACCCGGCCCTTGCCGGTTCCGGTGCCGGTCGGCGCCGCGGTCGCCGGCGGCGCGGTGACCGTGGGCGGCGGCGGCGTCGTGGCGACGGTGAGCGCCGTCGGCGTGGTCGCTGCGCCCGTGGCCGCTCCGGTGGCGGGCGGCGGGACGCGCTTGCCGCCGCCCGTCGCGGTGGGCGCCACGCTCGCGTGGGTGCTGGTCGGGGCGGCCGACGCCGAGGGCGCCGTCGACGCCGAGCCGAGCGCGACGGGCGCGGTGTCGGCCGTCGCGGCCGACGACGACGCCACGGGCTTCGCGCTGTCGGACGCGATCGCGCTCGGCGGCGCCGCGGCTTCGGCGGCCGCGCGCTGCTTCTGCTTGTAGACCGCGATGCCGCCGCCGGCGGCGCCGACCACGACGAGCACCCCCACGAGCGCGGCGACCAGGCCGGCGTTCGACTTCTTGGGGACGTCCCAGCTCGGGTTGGCCCCGCTGCCCTGTGTGAGGACAGGGATAGCCACGTTCGCCGCCGAGCCGGTGCTCGCGTGATGGTGCGGCACCCCCGACACGCGCGGGTTGAGCGACGGATCGGAGGTGCGTCCGCCGTGCCCCATCCCCGGCGAAGGCGTCGTCAGCGGGATCGCGCCGCTCGGGACGTTCGTGAACGCGTACGGCGAGCCCGCCCCGGTGCGGGCCCCGGCGAGGATCGACAGCCCCTGCGAGCGCGGCGACGCGAAGGGCGCGAGGGCGCGCGCGAGCTCGGCCACGTTCGGCCAGCGCTGGTCGCGGTTCTTCGCGAGGCAGCGATGCACGACCGGCTCGAGCGCCTGCGGCAGCGCGGGGTTGTGCTTGCGGAGCGGCGCGGCCTCGGTCTCGAGGATGGCGGCGAAGAGCTCCCCGAGGTTCTCGCCCAGAAACGGCAGCTGCCGGGTGAGGAGCTCGTAGAGGATCACGCCGACCGCCCACACGTCCGCGCGGGCGTCGACGCTGCGCGACGACCGGAGCTGCTCCGGCGACATGTAGAGCGGCGAGCCGAGCATCGCCTTCGTCGAGGTGACGGCCCCGACCGCCGCGCCGAGGCCCTGGTTCTGGGCCTTGGAGATGCCGAAGTCGAGCACCTTCACCACCGTCTGGCCGTCGGCCCGCTTGGCGAGGAAGAGGTTCGACGGCTTGAGGTCGCGGTGGACGATACCCTGCGCGTGGGCGAGGTTGATCCCCTCGAGCGCCTGCAGGACGTAGTCGATGGCCTCCTCCATGGGCAGCGGCGCCGCGCGCTGGTCGATGAGCTGGGCGAGATCGCACCCGTCCAGGTACTCCATCACCATGTACGGCAGCCCGGCGTGCGACGTCGCGACGTCGGTCACCTGCGCCACGTATTCGCTGCGGATCGTCGCCGCGTTCTGGGCCTCGGTGTGGAAGCGCCGGACGGAGTCCTGGTTCCCGAGCGCCTCACCGATGAGGAACTTGATGGCCACGCGCTGGCGGAGGCCGATGTGGTTGGCGGCGAAGACCGCGCCCATACCGCCCTGACCGATCAGGCGCTCGATGAGGTATTTCCCCTCGAAGACGTCGCCCGGCTTGGGTAGTAGCTGCCGCCCCTGCGTCTGGTTCATGGCTCCCTGGGAATCGCACGCACGACGATACCGTCTGAGTGTAGCAGCCCCTCGGGGCGGCCCTGAACAAGCATATCGTGAGCGTTCGCTCTTCGGCCACCTCGGCCCACGTCACGTGGCGTCGGGAGGGTTCGAGGGCCGACCACCACCGGACGACATGCGCCTACAGAGGACGCGCTTCGACCCCTCTTGACGCGATGGTGGGAGCCGAGTAGGGATCGCGCCTCGTTTCGCCGCCTTAGCTCAGTGGTAGAGCAACGGTTTCGTAAACCGTAGGTCTCGAGTTCAAATCTCGAAGGCGGCTCCAGCTCTCCTCGCGACGCGCCTCGCGCCCTTCAGGCCGGCGGGCGCTCGCAGAAGCCCCCGAGGCACACGCCCACGCAGCACTGCGAGGAGCTCGTGCACGCGCCGCCGAGCGGCGCGCAGAACCCGCCGCCCCCACCGGCGCCGTCGGTGGTCGGAGTCGGGCCCGGCGGCGGCGCGTCGCACGAGCCGTTCGTGCAGCTCGAGGTGCAGCAGTCGGCGCCGGTCACGCACGTGCCCCCGGACGGCGTGCACACCGTGGTGCACGTCTTGGTCGCGGCGTCGCAGTGCTTCGAGCAGCAGTCCGCGTCGCTCGCGCACGTGGCCTTCTCGCCCTTGCAGAGGCCCTTCGGCGCGATGCACCGCGGGGGATCGTAGTTCACCTTGTCGCAGAGGTCGTCGGTCGCCGTGGCCCCGCAGCAGCCGCGCTGCGGCCCCGACGTGCACGTCTCGCCGGTCGGGCGGCAGGTGGAGTTCGCGAGATCGATCGCGCACTTTCCGCCGGTGCAGATGCCGGAGCAGCACTCCGCGGCGGCGGCGCAGGCCTGCCCCTCGAGCGTGCAGAGCTTGCCCGCGCACACGCCCCCGAAGCAGCCGAGCGAGCAGCAGTCCTGGGCGCTCGTGCACGCCACGCCGTCGGCGCGGCACGCGTCGCGGCACTGGATCACGCCCGCCTGCCCGGTCACGGGCTCGCACAGCCCGCTGCAGCACTGGGACGAGCTCGTGCAGCTCGCGACCGGCGCGAGGCAAGACGTCGGCCCCCCGCCCTCGCCCGCCGGCCCCAGCGTGTCTCCGACGCACGCGCCCGCGTTGCACGTGCCCGAGCAGCAGTCGAACCCCTTCACGCACGCCCCGCCGGAGGGGTTGCAGGCGCG
>JAEUKG010001236.1 GCA_016794325.1 Myxococcales bacterium
TACGGTCTCGGCGCCGGCGTGTGGACCCGCAACGGCACGCTCGCGTTCAAGGCGGGCAAAGACATCAAGGCCGGCCGCGTGTGGACGAACTGCTACCACCTCTACCCCGCCCACGCGGCGTTCGGCGGCTACAAGCAGTCCGGCATCGGCCGCGAGACCCACCGGATGATGCTCGACCACTACCAGCAGACGAAGAACCTGCTCGTCAGCTACGACCCGAAGCCGATGGGGTTCTTTTGAGCGACGAGCGCGTCGCGATCACGCCGGAGGCGGCGGCGCTCGTCCGCTCCCTCCGGCAGGAGCACGGCCCGCTGATGTTCCACCAGTCGGGGGGCTGCTGCGACGGCAGCGCCCCCATGTGCTTCCGGGAGGGCGAGCTGCAGCTCGGCGAACGCGACGTCTTGCTCGGCGAGATCGAGGGGTGCCGGTTCTGGATCGGCGGCGCTCAATACGAGCGCTGGAAGCACACCCACGTCACGGTGGACGTCGTCCCGGGCCGCGGCGCCGGGTTCTCGCTCGAGGCGCCGCGGGGCGTGCGCTTCTTGATCCGCTCGCGGCTCCTCGGGGAAGGCGGCTGACAAAACGAGAGCGAGGAGGCCTGCCCCCGAGGGCCTGCCTCCTCGCTGCGCGCCGACGCGACCGTCAGGCGAAGAGCGCCTTGCCCTTGCCCTTCTTGGTCTTCTTCTTGTCCTTCTTGGCGACCTTCTTCTCCACCTTGTGGGAGCCGTTGGTGCCGTTGGCGACCGGAGCCGCCGCCGCCTTGCCCTTCGGCTTGCCGCCGAGGAGGTCGTCGGCGACGCGCGCCGCGCGGGCCGTCTTCTCCCACGCGAACTCGCTGCGGCCGAAGTGCCCGTAGGCCGCCGTCTGGCGGTACATGGGGGCGAGGAGGCCGAGCTCGTCGATGAGCGCCTTCGGGCGCATGTCGAAGTGCTCGAGGATGTACTTCTCGAGGCGCTCGTCGGAGATCTTGCCGGTGCCGAACGTGTTGACGTGCACGCCGACGGGGCGCGCGACGCCGATCGCGTAGGCGATCTGGACCTCGCAGCGCTTGGCGACGCCCGCCGCGACCACGTTCTTCGCGATGAAGCGCGCGTAGTAGCAGGCCGAGCGGTCGACCTTCGACGGGTCCTTGCCGCTGAAGGCGCCGCCGCCGTGACGGCCCATGCCGCCGTAGCTGTCGACGATGATCTTGCGGCCGGTGAGGCCGCAGTCGCCCTGCGGGCCGCCGATGACGAAGCGCCCGGTCGGGTTGACGTGGATCTTCGTGTCCTTGTCGATCAGCTTCTTCGGGATCACCTTGTCGATCACGAGATCGCAGATCGCGTCGCGCAGCGTCTTGTACTTCACCGTCTCGTCGTGCTGGGTCGACACGACGATGGCGTCGCAGCGCACCGGGACGTCGTTGTCGTACTCGAGCGTGACCTGGGTCTTGCCGTCGGGGCGGAGGAAGTTGACCTTGCCCTGCTTGCGGATCGCCGCGAGCTGGCGCGCGAGCTGGTGCGCGTAGTCGATCGGCGCCGGCATGAGGTTCGCCGTCTCGTCGGTGGCGTAGCCGAACACGAGGCCCTGATCGCCCGCGCCCTGCTCCTTGTGGAGGCCCTCACCCTCGGTGACGCCCTGCGAGATGTCGGGGCTCTGCTTCTCGATCGCGGTGAGGACGGCGCACGTCCCCGCGTCGAAGCCCATGTCCGAGCTCGTGTAGCCGATCTCGCGGACGGTCTGCCGCACGACCTGCGGCATGTCGACCCAGGCCGTCGTCGTGATCTCGCCCGCGACGACGACCATGCCGGTCTTCGCGAGGGACTCGCACGCGACGCGCGCCTTGGGGTCCTGCGCCAGGATGGCGTCGAGGATGGCGTCCGAGATCTGATCGCAGATCTTGTCCGGATGCCCTTCGGTGACCGACTCGGAGGTGAACTGATAACGTGCCATTCCTAGCTCCTTGGGAGCTTCGGCTCTTAGCGCAAGTCGCCCCCCTTTTCACCAACGGAAAAGGAGGCGCGGCTTCAGGGCGAGGGGGGCGGCGCGGCGCCCGGCTCGACGCACTGGGTGAGGTACTTCATGACCGCTTCGGCCCAGACCTCGGCCCCGCGATTCGACGGGTGGATCTTGTCGGAGCCGCGCTCGATCTTGAGCTTGTTCGAGTCGAAGTACCGGCACGGCGCCGTGTTCTTCTTGAGCACGTCGAGGAGGCCGTTTTCGCCCTTCCAGATGGGGGGCGCGAGCCACACGCACTCGGCGGGGGCGATCTTGGCCACGATCGCCTTGATGCTCGAGGCGAGCTCCTGAGGCTTGGCGCTGTAGACGTTGTTCATCCCCAGCGACACGATGACGAGCTTGGGCTTGCGCTGCTTCATCACCGTCTGCCACTTGTCGAGGTTGGCGAAGGCCTGGATGCCGTAGCTCGAGTAGGGCTCGGCGGAGAACGTCGCCCCGCGCGGCTTCATCTGCAGCTCCATCCCCCGGCTGAGCCCGTCGTGGAAGCCGACGCTGGAGTCTCCGATGAGCAGCACCGACGAGAGGGCCTCGGCCGACACCGGCGTGCACGCGGCGGGGCCCGGCGGCGGCGCGGGGGGCGAAGGAGGCGCGTCGGCCTCGCCGCGCGCGGCGACGGTGACGCCCGCGAGGGCGACGAGGGAGAAGGTGACGAGAGCCCGGGTCTTCGACGTCAAGACACACCTCCTCCACCGCGGGATTTCGGGGCCGTCGGGGCGCGCACGCTCGGCCGATGCGCGAGCTCCACCTCGGCGCCGGGCTGGACCGCGATCGCGATCGTGGCCGCGGGCGCGAAGCCGAGCGCGGCCCCGGGCCCTCCGACCGCGTCGTAGAACTTCGCGGCCACGCGCTCCATGCGCACGTCGCCCACGGCCTCCCAGAGGGAGCGCCACGTGGACGCGTGGCGGAGCGCGGCGACGAAGCCCTCGGCGGTCGAGAAGCTCA
>JAEUKG010000150.1 GCA_016794325.1 Myxococcales bacterium
GACCAAGAACGACGCGTCGCCCGCGGGGCGCGATTTCGCCCGGAAATCGAGCTCGAGCTTCGCGTTGTCGGTGCGCATGCCGGTCGGCCCGTCGAACGCGAGGGCCTTCGCCGGGAGCTTGCCCTCCCACACGACTTTGTCGTCGACGAGCACCCTCATCCGATCGCCCGTGACCTTCGCGCGCAGCGTGCGCGACTGGCCGACGCGGACGGGCGCCGGCGCGACGTGCCGCTCGGGCGCGACGTTCTCGTAGCCGTTCGCGCCGCACTGGGCGTGCGTCGTCTTGCCGTCGTTTCGCTTGAGCGAGACGACGACCTCGTTCTTGGGCTCGAAGCGCCACATGGCGTAGAGGACGTTGCAGCCGTTGGCCGCGCGGAGCTTCAGCCCCACCTGCCTCCGCACCTCACCCGACGACAGAGGCGCGGTCTTCTCGGTGGCGCCGAGGTAGCGGAAGGTCACGGCGGCGTCGTCCTGGGTCGCGGGCACCACCATGCGGACCTTGGGATCGGTGACGCTGAAGCGGCCCGAACGAAGGCGCTTCACCGCGCCGAGCGTCACGTGCATGGCCGACTCCGTGACGAGGGGCGGCGGCGGGTCGGCGGGGACGGGCGTCGGCACCGACGGGCGAGTGACGGGCGCGACCGCGGGCGGCGTCGGCTTCTGCACGGCCTTCGCCTGGGGCGCGGTCTCGGCGGCGTGTCCGCGCCCCGCGAGCGCGAGGGCCGCGAGGGCCATCGCAGCGGCGGCGTGTCGATAGCCCGTGCTCATCGCGCTCCTCCTCGTTCGGTTTCGTCCGTCAAAGCTCTGGCACCGTCCGTCAAGGTTCCCGCCCGCGCCGCGCGCGCGCGCTTTCGATGGGATCTACGGAGCGTTTCGCCGAGAGTTGAGCGAACCCCTCGCCGTCAGCGAGGCGACGGGGCGACGGAAGATTGACGCGAGGCCCCGGATCCCTCGGAAAAATGGCTGGATGAGCGCGGCACGGGAGGTGCTTAGGGGGTAGGCATGAACGCGATTCAAACCGCAGAAGGCGCCATCTCCGACCTCGACACCATCCTCACGCTCCCGCGGGGGCTGAGCGCGATGTCCATCGCCAACGAGGCGCGCGACGCGGCACTGTCGTTCATCAACGAGTCGGGCTACTGGGGCAAGGCGCAGCTCGCGCTCTGGCTCATGGGCCCCTACGAGCACCTCACCCGCCACGCCGCCGCCGGTCGCGCGCGGCAGGGCTCGAGCCGCAAGCCGGTGATGCTCCGCGACATCGACGCCCGCGTCGTCGACCGCGTGATCGCCGCCGCCCGCGAGGAGGTGCTCGCCACCCTGACCCGCCTCTCCGACGCGCACCTCGCCACCGAGTTCGTGTACGGCACGCTCGCCTCGGGCGCGGTCATGCGGTGCGAGGACGCGCGTCACGCCGTCGGCTGGGTCCCCACCGGCGAGCCCCGGCGCCTCGCCGACCACGTCTTGTCGCTCTTCGCGGTGGACCTGCTCTGCCGCCCCGAAGACTACGAGCTCGAGCTCTTCGTGTGTCCGGTGTGCGAGATGGTGTCCTTCGACGCCGGCGCGCGCGAGCGGGGCGTCTGCTTCCACCACTCGAGCATCGTCACCATCGGCGAGCCGTGCACGGTCCCGGACCTGCCGGAGGGTGCCTGAAGTGACCACCCCCCCCACGCGAGGTCACCAGCGACCTCAGTGAGGTCATCGCCGACTCTGGCCGAACGACCCACCCTCCGCCAAGTCCGCGAAAGAAGCCGAATTCGAGCTTGGTCTACCGGTGGCACAAGGAGTCGGAGTCACGCGACGACGACGACCCCCCCCGGTCCTTCTCAACCCCCCCTGGAGCCCAACCCCATGACCCAGAGCGCGCAGGATCGATCTTTCGAGATGAACGACTTCAGCGACGAGGAGATCGGCACGGGCGTGCGCAGCGTGCGCGGGACCAGCCGCCCCACGAGCCAGGGGAAGCTCGTGGGGTGCGATCCGCAGCTGCTCAAGGTGCTCGAGACGATCGACCGCGTGTCGCGCGCGACCTGCAACGTGCTCATCACGGGGGAGAGCGGCACGGGCAAGGAGCTCGTCGTCGCCGCGCTGCACGACTCGAGCACGCGGCGGGAGGGGCCGCTCGTCGCCGTCAACTGCGGCGCGATCCCCAACGAGCTCGTCGAGGCCGAGCTCTTCGGGCACACGAAGGGCGCCTTCACGGGGGCGCAGATCAACCGGCGCGGCTTCGTCGCCGCGGCCGAGGGGGGCACGCTGTTCCTCGACGAGGTCGGCGAGCTGCCGCTCGCGGTCCAGGTGAAGCTGCTCCGACTCCTGCAGGCTCGGGAATACACGCCGCTCGGCGAGTCTCGGCCGGTGCGCTGCGACGTCCGCGTCGTGGCCGCCACCAACCGGGACCTCGCCGCCGAGGTGGCCGCCGGCCGCTTCCGCGAGGACCTCTACTACCGGTTGAACGTCATCCACCTCCACTTGCCGGCGCTCCGCGAGCGCAAGGGCGACGTCAACCTGCTCGCGTTGCACTTCTTCCGCGCGTACGCCGAGCGCAGCGGGCGCAACGATCTCCTCGGGTTCTCGATCGACGCGCTGAACGCCCTCGAGCGGCACGACTGGCCGGGCAACATCCGCGCGCTCCAGAACACGATCGAGCGCGCCGTCCTGCTCGCGCCCGGGCCCTACATCCGGGAGGAGGATCTGCAGCTCCCCCAGAACGGCGAGGCCTCCGCGAGCGAGGATCGGCCGACCCTCCAGAAGCTCCCCGTCGCGTCCTCGTCGGAGGAGGTCCGGCAGTGGCTCATGGACCTTCCAGACCAGGGCATCGACCTGTCGGAGGTGCTGAAGACGCTGCAGGTGCAGATGATCCGGCAGGCGCTCGCGCGGACCGGCGGCAACAAGAACCGGGCGGCGCAGCTCCTCGGCCTCAACCGCACGACCCTCGTGGAGATGATCCGCCGCCGGGGCCTGGAGACGGGCGCGAAGGAGGGCTGACAGCCCCCCGCCGGCCGCGGGATCGCGGCCGTCCGCGGCGCGCGGGTCGAAATCACCCCCGCCGGCGCTCTTGGCGCGCGAGATACGGCCGTTCCTCGGGGCTGTGAAGACCCCCCGACGGATTCTGGTCGCCCTCCTCGCCACCGCCGGCCTCGCGCTCGCGAGCCCGGCTTCGGCCTACGTCATCCGCGAGACCGAAGACGGCGCGCCGGTGCGCTGGCCCACCCGTGACGTGTCCTACGTGAAGGACACCTCGCTCGCGGCCGTCCAGGGCATCGACGCCGCGTTGGCGACGGCCGCCGAGGCCTGGTCGGCGCGGGCGCGCGTCAACCTCACCATCGCCCCCGAGCCCGCCGACCTCGTCCCCGGCTTCGACGGGAAGAACGGGATCTTCTTCGGCGGCTGGTCGTTCTTGCCGGGGCAGCTCGCGGTGACGGTCGTGACCTACGACGAGGCGAGCGGGCGAGTGCTCGACGCCGACGTCATCTTGCGCCCGGACGTGGATCTCCAGGGCACCCCAGGGGCCGACGAGGCGAAGTCGTACAACCTGCTTCGCATCACGTCGCACGAGCTCGGCCACTCGCTGGGGCTGGGGGACGAGACCGACAACACCAAGGCTGTCATGTACCTCTACACGAGGCCGAACGACGCCTCGAAGCAGACTCCGACCGCCGACGACCTCGCGGGTATACGTGTACTCTACAACATGAAGCAGCCCGATCGGACCGGCGGCGGCGGCTGCAGCGCGGCCGGAGCGCGGGACTATGGCGGCGTCGCGCTGCTCGGCCTCGTCGCCGCGCTCGCGGTGGCGTCGCGCCGACGGCGGGTCGGGCTGGGCATCGGCGTCGCCGGGCTCACGCTGGCGCTCTCGAACGACGTCGCGTCGGCGGGGGAGCGCCGCGACGCCTCGCTGCGCGTCGCCGATGCCACGACCGAGGTCCGCGGCGGTTTGTTCGTCACGCGGGTCGAGCTCGAGCCCGCGGACTGCGCGCGCGCGTGCCCGCGCGTGTCGGCGTGGGTGCCCGGCGGCCGCGCCCACGGGCTCCGCCAG
>JAEUKG010000151.1 GCA_016794325.1 Myxococcales bacterium
ATCCTCGGCGTCGGCGAGCGACCCCGTCATGCGGTAGCAGAGGCCGCGGACGAACGGCCTAAGCGACTCGAGCTCGCGCGGGTTCACGTTCATGACCGGAGTCCTCGACCGCATGATGCGCGGCTTCGCGCCCGCTGCCCAGCGCCGCGTCGGAGAGGATCTCGCCGACGCCCGACGTGATCCAGTCGCCGCACACGAAGAGCCCCGGGACGTGGGTGGTCACGCCGCGCCCGGTCCCCGGCGTCGGGTGCGCCCCCATGACCGTGATCGAGCGGAGGAACTGCGCGCGCACCGCGGTCTGTCGCCAGCCCGGCTGGAGCCGATCGAAGACCGCCTCCAGTCGCCCGCGATCGCCGTGCTCTGCCGGCTCGAGGTACTCCACCACGCTCGCGAGCGCGGCCCCCTCGGGCGCGAGCCGCGCCACCTCCGACTGCACGTTGAAGAAGAAGGGCTCGTCGACCCCGACGACGAAGCGGTGGCGGGGCACCGGGAGCGACGTGAGCGCGACGTCGAGGCAGCTCGCGCGCATGGGCACAAGCGAGTCGGCCCCGAGGTCCTCGCCGGTGAGGCTCTCGGCGGCCCGAGGCCCGACCGCGAGCACCACCTTGTCGCAGGCGACGCGCTGGCCGGAGACGACGACGCCGCGCACCCGGCCGTCGTGGACGACGCGCTCCACGTTCTGCGCCACCCGCACGTCGACGCCGGCGTGCAGCGCGGCGCGCGCGAGGCCGGCGGTGAGCCCCGCCCACCCCCCGTGGAGGTAGCGCACGCCGTCGCGCGAGGCCCGGCGCATCTGCCGCACCGCGACGCGGGCGGAGACGAGCCGCGCCGAGCGGCTGTACGTCACCGTGCGGAGGATGGCGGCGACGACCTCGCGCACCCGTCGGGTCGGCGCGATCGCGGCGAGGTACACCGACAGCGGCAGCTCGGGGACCGAGTCGATCGGCGCGCGGTCGATCTCGTAGAGCACCTTGGCGGCCTCGACCTTCTCCGCGAAGCCGAGGAGGTCGCTCGCCATCAAGGTGACGAAGCCGACGGGCATCGCGTGGGTGCTCCCCTCGAGCGAGATGAGCGCGCCCGCGATCGGGGCGGGCGCGGCGGAGATCTCGACGCCGAGGTCGCCGAGCACCTCGGCGGCGGCGCCCCCGCCGTAGAGGGCGTGGAGCCCCGACGAGAAGTCGAATCCTTCGTGGTTACGGGAGGTTCCGCGCCCCCCGAGGTTCTCGGCGCGCTCCAAGAGGAGCACCCGCTTGCCGGCTCGGCCCAGGTACGCGGCAGAGGTGAGCCCAGCGAGGCCTCCACCGACGACGATGACGTCCCAGTTCATGCCCCCACCACGAACGACCCCGCCCGAAGGTTACGACCGGACGAACTTTTCCGAAGGGGCGCTTGCAGAGGCGGCGTCCTGCGCTAAGCCGTGCCTCCTTCCGTGCGGATCTTCCTCGTCTCTTCCCTCTTCGCGCTCTCCCTGGCCGCGGCCGCGCTCCCCCTCGCCTGCTCGAGCGCGCCCGCCGATCCGGCGCCCGCGCCGGCGGCCTCCGCCGGGCCGACGCCCGCCGACCCCACGCCCGCGCCCGACGCGGGAGCCGACGCCGCGAGCCCGGAGAAGAAGATCCCCGAGGGCGGCAGCGCCGGCTGCGGCAAGCCCGCGACCGAGATCGACTACGCCGAGGGCCGCTCGCTCACCGCGCTCGGCAAGGCGCGCACCTTCGCGCGCTACGTCCCGAAGAGCTACGACCCGTACCGGGCGTACCGCGTCGTGTTCGTGCTCCACAGCGGCGGGCGCACGGGGGCGAGCACGCGGCCCTACTTCGACCTCGAGAAGCACGCCGGCGAGAGCGCGATCTTCCTCTACCCCGACGGCCTCGACAAGAACTGGGACCTCGACACCCAGCCGCCGAACAACCCCGACGTCGCGTTCTTCGACGCGCTCCTCGCGGAGACGAGCGCGCGGTACTGCGTCGACAAGGCGCGCGTCTTCGTCACCGGCTCGAGCATGGGCGCGTACCTCACGAACCAGCTCGGCTGCTGGCGCGGCGCCGGCGCCATCCGCGCGATCGCGCCCCACGCGGGCAGCGGCCCCTACCGCGATCAGGGCGGGAAGTACGACGCCGAGGGGCACCTCGTGTGCGAGGCCGAGGCCCCGGCGGCGATGGTGTTCCACGGGCTCGCCGACACCAACGTGAAGCCCGACGACGGCAAGTTCAGCGCCGAGCACTGGCGCTTCTGGAACGGGTGCGCCGCCGCGACGTCGCCCATCGCGCCCTCGCCGTGCACGAAGCACGAGGGGTGCAAGAAGCCGGTCCAGACGTGCTGGATCCCCGGCCAGGGGCACGCCCTGTGGAGCGAGTCGCGCAAGGCGACGTGGGACTTCTTCGCGAGCTTCTGAGCCGCGCGGGCACGTCAGAAGAGGCGGGCCGCCGTGTCGTCGGCGAAGAGCCACGCCGCGCGGGGGATGGTGAGCACGTCCCCGGCCCGCTCGAGGCGGCCTCGCGCCACGAGCCGCTCCACCTCGCGGGCGCGCTCCGGCGTCCACGGCTCGACGCCGAGCTCCTCGCGGGCGCGGGCGAGGTCGACGCCGTCGGCGATCCGCAGGCCGAGCATGATGCGCTCGCGGAGCATCGCCTCGCCGTCGAGGTCCTCGGCGAACGCGGCGAGGGCGCCGGGGTCATGTGCATTGTGCATGTATCGGCCGGGCTCGGTCTCGTTCTTCTCGCGGCGCCCGCGCCCGCCGTCGCGGACGAAGCCCACCGCCGCGCAGCCGAGGCCGAGGTAGTCGTCGCCCCTCCAGTAGCCGAGGTTGTGTCGGCTCCGCTGCCCGGGCTTGGCGTAGTTGGAGATCTCGTAGTGCTCGAAGCCGGCGCCCGTGAGCGCGGCGTCGACCTCGACGAACGCGGCGGCGACCACGCCGTCGTCGGCGCGGGGCAAGCGCCCGCGCTTCGCGAGCTCCCCGAAGCGCGTGCCGGGCTCGATGGTGAGCTGGTAGGCCGACACGTGCTCCAGCCCGAGCGCGGCGAGCTCGAGCGCCTGCGCGCGCGCGCCCGCGGGCGCCTGCTCGGGGAGGCCGAAGATGAGATCGGTCGAGACCCGCAGCCCCTCGACCGAGCGCGCGGCGCTCACCGCGGCGCGCGCGCCGCCCGGATCGTGCAAGCGCCCGCGGTACTCGAGCGCGCTCGCGCGCAGCGACTGGGTGCCGATCGA
>JAEUKG010001284.1 GCA_016794325.1 Myxococcales bacterium
GACGGTCGGTGCCCGGCGCGTGCCGCCGGCGCCGGCGGGGCCGAGGGGCTCCGCGGACCGCTGACCCGCGGCAGGCGCGCGCGCGGCAGCGGATTCTGGTAGAGTCCCCGCCCGATGCGCCGGCACCTTCGAGCACACTTCGTGGCCCTCGCGCTCGCCACCCTCGGCACCACCCTCGGCGCCTGCGGCGACGATCCCGTCCGGGTCTCCGTCGCCCCGAGCCTCGTGTTCCCGCAGGGGTTGCTCGACGGCGTCGACAAGCTCGTGCTCACGGTGCTCGACACCTCGACGGGCGCGGCCTGCGATCCAGCCGCCGGCGCCGTCAGCGGCGCCGACGCCGCCCCGAAGCTGCTGACCAAGGAGCTCGCGAAGAGCCCCTGCTCCCCGGGCGTGAAGTTCTGCGGCGACCTCGACCTCGAGAAGACGTCGGCCGACCGCATCTTCTCCGCTCAGGCCTCGGCGAGCGACGGGACGGTGCTCGCGGTGGGCTGCGCGACCGCGAAGGTCGATCAGGACGCGCTCCCGCTCTCCATCAAGATGGTGCGCTACGTGCCGCCGGCCCAGTGCGGCAACGGCGTCATCGAAGCCACCGAGCAGTGCGAGGGCGCGGGGTTCGGGTGCGACGACCAGTGCCACAGCACGGAGGTCCTCGTCTCGTCGGGCGAGAGCAGCGGCAAGACGACCACCGGCGGCCCGGGCGACAAGACGGATCCGTTCTTCCTCTGGCCTGCGCAGAACGGCGACGGCGGTCGGTTCCTTGCATTCTACACCGACAAGACCCCCGGCCTCACCGACGTCGCGATGACGGCGATGACCGCGCAGCTCACCCCCCTCGGGACGCCGCCGGTCTTCACCTGCCAGGGGAGCGCAGCGCGCGGCAAGCCGTGCTCGATCCTCCTGCCGAACGGCCCCACCTTCCCGCCCGATCCGGCGCCGAAGTCCCAGGGCGTGCCGTCGGCGGCGACGCTCAACGGCAAGTACTACGTCGTCTTCCAGGACGACGACTCCTCCAACGGGCAAGACATCCACCTCCGGAGCATGGATGGGGCGTTCGTCGCCGAGCAGGGCGTCGGCGCCGCCGTGGGCGTGAACGGCGAGCCGAGCGGCCAGGGCGATCCGGGGATCCAGTCGGCGCCGCAGATCAGCGCGCCCGCGAGCGGCGACAAGCTCCTCGTCGCCTGGCAAGACGACGCGAGCGGCGGGAAGATCGTCGCGCGGACGATCACCCCCGCAGGCGTTCGCGGCACCCAACGCGAGATCTCGACGGGGACGGGCAACAGCCGTGTCGCCCTCGCGCCTACCCCGGATGGGTGGGTGGTCGTTTGGGAGAGCGGCGGCGACATCAAGCTTCGACGCGTCAACGGCGACGGCTTGCCCACCGGGGCCGAGCAGACGGTCAACGAGGCGACGACGGGCGTGCAGGAGCGCCCGCGGGTGGCCTCGCTCGGCGACGGCCGCTTCTGCGTCGTCTGGGCCGACAAGGGCAATGGGGCCGACATCGTCGCCCAGCGCTTCAACGCGAGCGGCGGCAAGATCGCCGGTGACCAGTCCAAACCCGTGAACGACGTCAACGCCTCGGGCGACCAGACCGCCCCCTCCGTGGCGGGGCTGACCGCGGCCGGTGGCGCCTTCGCGGTCGCGTGGCACGACGCCGGGTCGGGCCACGTCCGCGCGCGATTCCTGGGCGGCAGCGCGGGATTCCTCTTCAACAACGTCACCGGCCAGGCGTCGGAGTTCCAGGCGAGCCTCGCCGACGGTCGCACCCGCGCGAACCCCGTCGTGGTCGCCGGCGGCTCGGGCCCCTTCGTCGCCGTCGGGTGGGAAGACCGAAGTACTGGCGGCGCCGGGATCGTGGTTCGCCGCTTCCCCGCCCCGAAATGACCGCGGCGGCCGGCGCGATCGCGCCGCCACGACGCAGAGATCCGCCCGCGGCCCCGCGGGCGGCGCGCGCGCGCTGAACGGGCTTCGACCTGGTGCCGTACCTCTCCTCGGAAGCGAAACCGAGGAGGATCGATGCAGGCGTCGTTTGGTCCGTGGAAGCACGTCGATACGCGCGAGCGAGCGCGGGTGAATCTGTACGTCGGAGTGGACGTATTCAGCGATCACAACATCTTCACTGCCCTCAGCATGAACCTGTCGGAGGGTGGGATGTTCGTGGCGACCCGCGCGGTGCAGCCCGTCGGCTCGTACGTCGTGGTCCACATGCGACTGCCTCTCGACGAGGATCCCATCACCGCGCTCGCGGAGGTGCGCTGGGTGCGCGCCGAGCCGCTCGGCGACGACGTCCCCGCGGGCATGGGGCTCCGCTTCGGGACCATCGACGAACGCGACCGAGCGCGCGTTCGCTACTTCGTTCAGGGCTTCCCGGAGCCCGTCTCTTACGACTGCTGAACTTGGCGGAGGCACAAAGGATCATGAAAGAGAAAATTGCAATCATCGGGTTGGGCTACGTCGGTTTGCCGGTCGCTCTCGCGTTCGCGCGGCGGTTCCCGAACACCGTCGGCTTCGACATCAACTGCGGCCGCGTCGAAGAGCTGAAGCGCGGCGAAGACCGCAACAACGAGACCCCGCAGGCCGAGCTCCTCGAGAGCCCGATGAACTTCACCTGCGACCCCAAGACCCTCGAGGGGTGCAGCATCTACGTGGTCGCGGTGCCGACGCCGGTCGACGAGCACAACGTGCCCGACCTCACGCCGCTGGTGAAGGCCTCCGAGACGGTGGGCAAGGTCATCTCGAAGGGATCGATCATCGTCTACGAGTCGACCGTGTACCCGGGCGCGACCGAGGAGGTCTGCGGGCCGGTGCTCGAGAAGGTCTCGGGCCTCAAGTGCGGCGTCGACTTCAAGCTCGGCTACTCCCCCGAGCGCATCAACCCCGGCGACACCGAGCACACGCTCGAGCGAGTCACCAAGGTGGTCTCGGCCCAGGACGACGAGTCCCTCGAGCGCGTGGCCGGAGTCTACGGCGCGATCATCCCGAAGGGCGTCCACAAGGCGCCCTCGATCAAGGTCGCCGAGGCGGCCAAGGTCATCGAGAACACGCAGCGCGACCTCAACATCGCGCTCATGAACGAGCTCGCGTTCATCTTCGACCGCGTCGGGATCCGCACCCGCGACGTCCTCGCCGCCGCGGGCACGAAGTGGAACTTCCTGCCGTTCCGCCCGGGCCTCGTCGGCGGCCACTGCATCGGCGTCGACCCCTACTACCTCACCTCCAAGGCCGAGCAGCTCGGCTACCAGCCCGAGGTCATCCTCGCTGGGCGCCGCATCAACAACAACGTGGGACCCTTCCTCGCCCAGCGCCTCGTGAAGCTCCTCATCGAGGCCGACATCCCCGTGAAGCGCGCCCGCGTCGGCGTCCTCGGGCTGACGTTCAAGGAGGACGTGAACGACCTCCGCAACAGCAAGGTGCCCGACATCATCCGCGAGCTCCGCGCGTTCGGCATCGAGCCGGTGGTCCACGACCCCCACGCCCTCCCCCACGAGGCCAAGCACGAATACGGCCTGTCGCTCACGCCCTGGGAGGAGATCCGCAACCTCGACGGGCTCATCGTCGCGGTCGCCCACAAGGCCTACCAGGACATGGGGCAGGAGAAGCTCCTGTCGCTCGTCCGTCACGGCGGCGTGGTGATGGACGTGAAGAGCTTCCTCGACGCGAAGAAGCTCGACCGATCGCTGCGCTACTGGTGCTTCTGAGCGCCCCGAGCCGCCACTGGGGGCGCCGCGGCGCCCCGGTGGCCTGGCACACCCCGCGCCGCCGAGGCGGCGCGCCCGCGGAGGGGTCGACTTCGACGCCCGACCGCGAGCTCCACGACGACCGAGGAACGAGAGAGAGACGGAGGAATCGAAGTCATGTGCGGCATCGTTGCGTACGTGGGTGACCGAGACTGCACCCCCATCCTGGTGGGAGGGCTCAAGCGACTGGAGTACCGCGGCTACGACTCTTCGGGTCTGGCGGTGCGCACCCAGGACGGCGGCATCGAGGTCGTCCGCTCCGTCGGCAAGCTGCAGCGCCTCGAGGCCGCGCTCGCGGCCCACCCGCTCTTCGGCACCGACGGCATCGGCCACACCCGCTGGGCGACCCACGGGCGCCCGAACGAGACCAACGCCCACCCGCACGCCGCGGGATCGGTCGTCCTCGTCCACAACGGCATCGTCGAGAACCACGTCGCGCTCCGCGCCGAGCTCGAGGCCGAGGGAGTGCGCTTCGCCAGCGAGACCGACACCGAGGTCCTCGCGCACCTCATCGCCAAGGCGGTCGACGGCGGCGCCCCGAACCTCGAGACGGCCGTTCGGCGCGCGATCACGCGCGTGCAGGGCTCCTACGCGCTCGCGGTCATGTCGACCAAGGAGCGGGGGAAGATCGTCGTCGCGAAGAACGACTCGCCGCTCATCCTCGCGCACAACGAGGGAGAGGCCTTCGCCGCGAGCGACATCCCCGCGATCTTGCCCCACGTCCCCGAGGTCCTGATCCTCGAAGACGGGGAGGTCGCGACCCTCGAGCGCGCGGGCATCACGATCACGGACGCCAACGGCGAGCGCGTCGTTCGCCAGCCCCACCGCGTCTCCTGGTCGCTCGTCGAGAGCGGCAAAGGTGGGTTCAAGCACTACATGCTCAAGGAGATCCACGAGCAGCCGCGCGCGCTGGAGCACACCATCCGCGGCCGAATCTCGAGCGACGGCGGCGACGTCGTCCTGCCCGAGTCCGGCCTGACGCCCGAGACCGCCAAGGAGATCCGCCGGGTGTGCTTCATCGCCTGCGGCTCCAGCTCCAACGCCGCCCTCACCGGCCGGTACTGGATGGAGCAGCTCGGCGGCGTCCGCGCGTCGGTCGAGGTCGGGAGCGAGGTGCGCTACCGCGACGCCATCTTCGGCCCCGAGGATCTCGTGGTCGCGATCAGCCAGAGCGGCGAGACCGCGGACACCCTCGCCGCCCTGCGCACCGCCCGGGAGGCGGGCGCGCGCGTGCTCGCCATCGTCAACGTGCGCGACAGCGCGATCGCCCGCGCGTCCGACGGGGTGCTCTACACCCACGCCGGCCCGGAGGTCGCCGTCGCGTCGACCAAGTGCTTCACCGCCCAGCTCGCCGCCCTCCTCCTCCTCGCGGTCCACGTGGGGCGCACCCGCGGCTCGCTCAGCCACGCCGAGGGCCGCCGCATCCTCGAGGCGCTCAAGCGCGTCCCGGGCCAGGTGCGGACGATCCTCGCGAACGCGCGCGGCGTGCGCGGCATCGCCAAGAAGCACCACCAGTCGAAGAGCATGTTGGTCCTCGGCCGCGGGCCGAGCTACCCGGTCGCGCTCGAGACCGCCCTCAAGGTGAAGGAGATCTCCTACATCCACGCCGAGGGGTACGCCGCCGGCGAGATGAAGCACGGGCCGATCGCCCTCGTCGACGAGACGATGCCCGTGGTCGTGCTCTGCCCCCAGGATCGCCACCACGACAAGACGCTCTCGAACATGCAGGAGGTCATGGCGCGCGGCGCCAAGATCATCGTCGTCTGCACCAAGGACGACGCCGAGCTCACGGCGATGGCCGCGGTCCGGGCGCGGCTCGCCGCGAGCCCGGACGGCTCCGAGCCGCCCCCCTCCTCTCGCCCGCACCCCGGAAACGTGGACGTGATCGAGATCCCCGACGCGAGGAGCGAGGTGTTGCCCCTCCTCACGGTGGTCCCGATGCAGCTCCTCTCCTACAACCTCGCCCTCCTCCAAGGTCGCGACGTCGACCAGCCGCGCAACCTCGCGAAGACGGTCACCGTCGAGTGACGCGCGCGGGCGCCGGGCGACCGGGCGCGACGCGGGGCGCACGGCCCTCGCCGACCGAGGCCTCGACCGGAGGTCCGCCGAGCGAGGGCCGCGCCGGGTAGCCGCCCGCGGACGCGGCGCCCATCGCACCGACCTGCGACGAGGGCCGCCGGGAGCGGCAGAGCCCGGGCCCGGCGCCTGGGGCGACCGACAGCGCGCGCTCCGCAGCCCACCTCGGAGCCGCGCGGAGTCGCGGGCGCGCGGGGGGGCTTCGCCTCCCGTTCACCTCGGGAGCACCTCAGACGCAGCGGGCGAGCGCGACCGAGCTCTCGACCGAGCGCATCATCGACAGCGTGTTCTGTCCGCCGGCGCTCTGGTAGCCGATCTCGTGCATCACCTGCTTGATGAGCGCGAGGCCGTAGCCGCGCTCCGGGAGGTCGCACACGTCGTTCGCGACGGGCATGCGGGCGCCGGCGAGGCGAGCCTCGTCGAGCTTCTTGCCGTAGTCCTGGACGTCCACGCGCAACCACGAGGCGTTGGAGGCGAATCGCACGTGCACCGGGTGGCCCGGCTCGCCGCCGTAGGCGTGGGTGATCACGTTGCTGACGGCCTCGACGACGGCGATCTCGACGTCGTCGATCTCCGCGAGGCCGATGCTCGCGCAGGCGATCCGGGTCAGATCGGCCACGACCGCCACCAACTCCAGGCGGCTGTCGATCGTCACCGAGAAGCGCGGCGTGACGACGGCGCTCGGAGGCGTAGGGTCCATGGGGTCGGAGAACGGACGGTTCGTTCGGAACTTCAGCCTTCAAGTTCGACGCGACGTGCCGTTCACAGGTGCATGGTGAGTGAGCGGCCCACGGTTCTCCTCGTCGACGACGCGAAGGAGATGCGGGAGCTCTACGCGCGTGGGCTCGAGCGCGAGGGCTTCTCGACGATGACGGCGGACGGCGCCTCTTCGGCGATGGCGCTGCTCGCCGACGTCACGCCCGACACCATCCTCCTCGACTTCACGATGCCGGAGATGGACGGCGTGTCGCTCCTGCAGAGCTTGCGCGCCGAGGCCCGCTTCGCCGAGGTCCCGATCATCCTCCTCACCGCGTGCGACCAGGAGGCGTGCATCGAGCAGGCGTTCGCCTCGGGCGCGACCGACTACCTCACGAAGCCGGTCGACCGGCGCATCCTCGCCGCTCGGGTGCGCTCGGTGATCGAGCGTCGTTCGGCGCTCGTCCGCGCGAGCCGCGCCGCCGAGCTCGAGCGCCAACGCGACTCCCTGCGGACCGAGATCCAGTACGCGCTCGACGTCCAGCAGCGCCAGCTCCCGAGGACGCCCGACGTCTCGGGGGCCTGGACCGCGACCGGGGCGCTCCTGCCCTGCAACGAGGTCGGCGGCGATCTGTACGACATCATCGAGACGACGGGGGGCGGTCGCACGTACGTCCTGCTGGACGTCTCGGGTCACGGGGTCGGCGCGGCGATGGTCGCGTCGAGCGTACGTGGGATGCTCCGCCTC
>JAEUKG010001289.1 GCA_016794325.1 Myxococcales bacterium
TGCGCCTCGTCGCCCTCGAGCGCGACCTCCTCGGCTTCGAGCGGGTCGACGACGTGCCCTCCGGCGACGTCGCCGCGTGTTACCTGCATTTTCTCCGCACCGGCGACGCCCGGGGGTTGCTCGCGGTCGTGGAGCACAACGCCTGGGACGTGGCCACGATGGTCGCGCTCTACGGCCTCTACGGGGAGCCGCTCGAGGGCACGACGCTCGCGGCGAGCGATCTCGTCGGCGTCGCCCGCACCCTGAAGCGTGCAGGATGCAAAGAGCTCGCCGAGGCCGTCGCCACCCGCGCCGTCGACGGCGGGGCAGGGGAGGCGGCCCTCAAGGCGCGCGCCGAGATCGCCAAGGCTCGCGGCGACCGCGCGCGCGCCCTCGCCGATTTCGAGGAGCTGTCGCGCACCGTCGACGATCCCGCGGTGCGCCTCGAGCTCGCGAAGCTCTACGAGCACTTCGTGAAGGACCCCACGCGGGCCCTCGGGGCCGCCCTCCGAGGCACGACGGAGGCGCCCGAGGCCGCCGCCCGGCGCCGCGCGCGACTCGAGAAGAAGCGCGCCGCCTGTGCTAAACCCCACGGGTCATGAGCGACGAGAGGGAAGACCGCTACGACCCGGCCGCGATCGAGCCCAAGTGGCAGAAGTTCTGGGAGGAGCACAAGACGTTCCGCTCCGTGCGCCGCCCCGGGCGCCCCAAGTTCTACGTCCTCGACATGTTCCCGTACCCGTCCGGCGACGGGCTCCACGTGGGCCATCCCGAAGGGTATACCGCGACCGACATCGTCGCCCGCTACAAGCGGATGAACGGCTTCGACGTCCTGCACCCGATGGGGTGGGACGCCTTCGGCCTCCCCGCCGAGCAGCACGCGATCAAGACCGGCACCCACCCGCGGGTGAAGACGCTCGAGAACATCAAGCGCTTCCGCGAGCAGCTCAAGATGCTCGGCTTCAGCTACGACTGGGACCGCGAGGTCGACACGACCGATCCGGCGTACGTGCGCTGGACCCAGTGGATCTTCCTCAAGCTCTACGAGCGCGGGCTCGCGTTCCAGCAGTCCGACATGCCGGTCAACTGGTGCCCCGAGCTCGGCACCGTCCTCGCCAACGACGAGGTCACCGCCGAGGGCAAGAGCGAGGTCGGCGGCTTCCCGGTCGAGAAGCTCCGCATCCGGCAGTGGTCGCTGCGCATCACCCAGTACGCCGACCAGCTCCTCGAGGGCCTCGCCGGCCTCGACTGGCCCGAGACCAAGGTGAAGCAGGCGAACTGGATCGGCCGGAGCGAGGGCTCGCTCGTCGATTTCGGCGTCGAGGGCCACCCGGGGGTGACGATCACCGTCTTCACCACCCGCGTCGACACGCTCCCGGGCGCGACCTACGTGGTGCTCGCCCCCGAGCACGCGCTCGTCTCCCGGCTCACCGGCGGCGACGCGGGCGGGGCCGACGCCCGCCGGGCTGAGGTAGAGGCGTACGTCGCGTCGACGTCCAAGAAGAGCGACATCGATCGCTCCGACGCGACCAAGGAGAAGACGGGCGTGCCGCTCGGCAGCTTCGCGGTCAACCCGCTGAACGGCGAGCGGATCCCGATCTGGATCGGCGACTACGTCATCGGCAGCTACGGCACCGGCGCGGTCATGGCGGTCCCCGCCCACGACGAGCGCGACCACGCCTTCGCGGTGAAGTACGGCCTGCCGATCCTCAAGGTGGTCGACGAGGCCGGCGGCGAGGAGCCCGACGTCTCCGGCGCCGCCTTCACCGACGACGGCCAGGTCTCCAAGGAGGCGGCGGCGCGCTCGAAGGCCCCGCTCGCGGCCGGAACCCCCAGCGAGGCCGCGCGCAAGGCGGTCACCACCTGGCTCAAGGAGCAGGGCCACGGCGACTTCAAGGTCACCTACAAGCTCCGCGACTGGGTCTTCTCCCGGCAGCGCTACTGGGGCGAGCCGATCCCGATCTACTTCCCGGTGGAGTGCGACGGCGACCCCCGGCAGAAGGATGCAAAATACACGGTCCGCTACGACCAGCCGATCCCGGTGCCGGAGAGCGAGCTGCCGCTCCAGCTGCCCGACCTCGAGGACTTCAAGCCCACCGGCGATCCGCAGGGCCCGCTCGCCCGCGCGCCCGAGTGGCGGTTCTTCCAGAAGGACGGCACGTGGTTCGCCCGCGAGACCAACACCATGCCGCAGTGGGCGGGCTCGTGCTGGTACTACCTCCGCTACCTCGACCCGAGGAACGCGGAGGCGGCGTTCTCCAAGGAGGCGTACGACGCCTGGATGCCGGTCGACCTCTACGTCGGCGGCTCCGAGCACGCGGTCCTGCACCTCCTCTACGCGCGCTTCTGGCACAAGGTGCTCTTCGACGTCGGCGTCGTCTCCCACCCCGAGCCCTTCACCAAGCTCGTGCACCAGGGGCTCATCCTGGGCGAGGACGCCCAGAAGATGAGCAAATCCCGCGGCAACGTGGTCAACCCCGACGACGTGGTGAAGCGGGACGGCGCCGACTCGCTCCGCCTCTACGAGATGTTCATGGGCCCCCTCGAGCAGGTGAAGCCCTGGCAGACGAGCGGGATCGCCGGCGTGCGGAACTTCCTCGACCGCGCCTGGCGGGTGTCCACCCAGAAGGTCACCGACGACGCCGGCGCCTACGACCAGGAGACGCGGCGCCTCGTCCACAAGACGGTGAAGAAGGTGTCGCACGACATCGAGGGGCTGCGCTTCAACACCGCGATCAGCGCGATGATGGTGCTGGTCAAGCACCTCGGGCAGCTCGAGGCCGTCCCGCGCGACGCCGCGCGCACCCTCGCGCTCATCCTCTCGCCGTTCGCCCCGCACGCGGCCGAGGAGCTCTGGGAGCGCTTGGGCGGCAAGGCCTCGGTCGCCCTCGAGCCCTGGCCCGCCTGGGACGAGGAGCTCACGAAGGACGAGGTGATCGAGATCGGCGTCCAGGTGAACGGCAAGGTCCGCTCCGCGGTCAAGCTCGCCCCCAACGCCGACGAGGCCACGGCGCGCGCCCTCGGCCTCGAGGACCCGAAGGTCCAGGAGTTCGTGAAGGGCAAGGCGGTCAAGAAGGTCATCTACGTCCCCGGCAAGATCCTGAACTTCATCGTGGGATGACCGGCGCCCTGCGCTCCCTGTTCGCGCTCGCCTGGGTCGCGTCGGTCGCCGCGCTCGGCTGCGGCTACCGGAGCCTCGCCGGGGGCGCGGGCGACGTGACGGTCGTGCTGGGGCAGTCGCACGTCCCCGACGCGGCCGCCGCCGACGAGGTGGTCTCGGGCGTGCGCAGCCGGCTCGCGCGCGACGGCGTCACCGCGGGGGATGCCAGCTATCCGCGGGTCGAGGTCGAGGTCCTGCGCATCGACGAGGTCGCGGACGGCGTCGCCGTCGTCGGCGCGCTCCCGCGGGCCGAGGTCGTCCGGGTCGCGGTGGTCGCGCGCGCGTATTACGTGCGCGCCCCGGGGGCGCACGCGGAGCGCGACACCGGCGACGTCCGCGTCGTGGTCACCGCCCGCACCGCCGGGACGGCGAGCCAGGCCCTCTTCCTCCACGGCACGATGGTGCGCGCCGCCGCGCGCAGGGCGGGCGAGGCGCTGGGCGCCCGGGTGCTCGGGCACCCCATGCCGTCCGACGACCTGGAAATGTGATACCGTCGCCCGCCATGAAGACAGCCAAGGGGGGTGTGGTCACCATCGGGTGCGCCGGCTTCCCGGTGCCCGCCACGCGCTACTTCAAAGAGTTTCCGTTCGTCGAGATCCAGGAGACCCACGTCTCCACGCCGGGGCAGGGCACGGTGCGGAGGTGGCGGCGCGAAGCGCCCAAGGACTTCACCTTCGCGGTGCTCGCCGCCCGCGAAATCGGCCAGGAGGCCTACCGCGACGGGACGCTCACGCAGTCGAAGCTCGACGAGCTCGAGGCGGTGGCCAAGGAGCTCGACGCGAAGCTCGCGGTCTTCACCTGCCCGCCCGATCTCGCGCCCTCGCGCCCCAACAAGGCGGCGATCAAGGAGCTCCTGGCCGTGGCCAAGAAGCGCTTCGCGGGGGTGGTGTTCGAGCCGCCGGTCGCGTGGGAGCCGGGCGAGGCCGAGGCCCTCTGCGTGGACGCCAAGGTGATCCCCGCGCGCGATCCGCTCGCGCATGGGCTCTTCGACCCCAAGAAGGTGAAGATCGCCTACTACCGGATGCCGGGCCCGGCCGGGCACAAGTCCCGCTACGAAGACCACGCCATCGAGAAGCTCGGGGACCTCGCGCGGTCGGCGAAACACGACGAGGTCTACTGGATCTTCACCAACGTCGACATGGCGCAGGACGCGAAGCGCCTGAAGAAGGCGCTCGCGTCCGGCTGACGCGACGGGCGAGCGCGGTGGCGCTCGCCCGCTCGGGCCTCAGCTCACTGGCACTCGGTGTTGCACTTGTTGCCGATGCAGTCGTTCGCGGCCTTGTACTGGGCCGCCGCCGCCGCGCCGTACGCGGAGCAGGTCGTCGCGACGCAGCCCGCCGGGTCGGCCGTCTTGTCGCACTCGTCGACGCAGTCCGAGTACTTCATGCAGTCGGACGCCTTCGCGCCGCCGTCCGGCTCGGTGCCGTCGTACTTGAAGCACGCCGAGAGCTCGGTGCAGCACTTGCCGAACGCGCACGAGTCGCACTTGGCGCCGAGGCTGATGACGCTCTCGGCGGCGCACTTGCCGCCGTCGCCGCTCGAAGAGCCCGAGCTCGAGCTCGAAGACCCGCCGCCGTCGCCGCTCGAGCCGGAGCTCGAGCCTCCGGACGATGAGCTCGACGACGAGCCACCCGAGGAGGTCCCTCCGTCCGAGTCACCGCTGGTGACCGTGCATCCGGGGGCAGAGAAGGCGAGGATTCCAGCAGCGAGGGTGGCGGCGACCGAGACAAAAGCGAGGTTTCGAAGGGACATGGGCTCTCCTTGGTGAAGAGAGACCGCCGGCGGGCGCGGTCGATTCAATGCGCGCTCGAGCACGGCCTTCGCCCAACGGGCGACGCCATGCACAAACGCTTGGAATGATGAACGATAGCGCGGGTCAGATCCCGCCGTCACCTTCCGCGGCGCCGCACACTGTCCCACATGTGATTCGCACGCAGCGAGCGAGATCCTTGGCGCTCTGACGACCGGAGGCGAACGTCACCCCGCACTGGCTCACGCACGCCGCGTCGGTGCACGCCATCGCGCACTGGAGGTAGCCGTCGCACTCGGAGCCGATCGCGCAGGCCTTCTTCGCATCGCCGCAGCGGGTGACGCAGCTCGCGCACGTCTCGGGCGCGGGCGTCGCGGCGTCGCCCGCGTCGGAGGCCGCCGCGTCGGCCGGCCCGGCGTCCGTCGCCGCCGCGTCGCTCGCGGAGTCGCCGGCGGAGGCGTCGGCGACTCCGCCGCCGCAGATCGAGGGCGATGGCGCGGCCTTCGGGTTGGGGCACGACTCGGGCTTGCGGCCGCACGTGAGCTGGCAGGCGTTGCACTGGGCCGCGTCCTCGCACGCCGCGAGCTCGCGGTAGAGGACGTGGGCCTGCGGCTGCGCGCAGAACGCGGCGTTGTCGCACGTCTCGTCGCAGGTCGGGGCGCGGAGGCTCGTGGCGATGGCGACGCACGAGGCGGAGTCGAAGCACGTCGCGTAGAGCGCGGTGCACTGCTGGACGGCGCAGGTCGGGCAGGCCTTCGACGGGCCCCCCTCTCCGCCTTCGAACACGCCCGCGTCGAGCGGGGCGTCGTTCGTGAGCACGGTGCAGCCCGTCGGTGACAGCGCGAACAGGGCGAACGGGGCGAAGGCCGCCGAGAGAAGGAAGATCCCACGCTTCATCGTTCTCCTCAGCGTAGTACGCCGCGGGCCCGCCGGGCACGGCGATTTTTCAAGCCGCGGCGGCCTTGGAGCGCTTCGAGCGGACGAACGCCGCGAGGATCGAGGCCGCGGACACGAGCCACCAGGGCACGTCCCCCACGATTTCGTAGGGGGTCGTCGTGCGGATCAGGCGCGCGTTCGCCGACCCCTTCTCGGCCCGGAAGGTGCCGCTCTTGGCGACCGTCCGCCCCAGCGGATCGACGATGGCCGACACCCCCGTGTTCGTGCTCCGCACGAGGTAGCGCCGGTGCTCCACCGCGCGGAACTTGGCGAGCGCGAGGTGCTCCCAGGGCTCGCCGGTGTCGCCGAACCACGCGTCGTTGGTGATGTTGACGAGGAGCTCCGGATCCCCCTCGCGCACGAGGTTGTTGACGAACCCGGGCAGGATGTCCTCGTAGCAGATCATCACGCTGACCTTCCGCTCCTTGCCCTTGATCTCGACCATGACGGAGTCGTTGCTCGTGCCCTTCGAGAAGCGGCCGCTGTTCGGCGACCACTCGTAGAGCTGGGGGAAGGTGTCGCCGAAGGGGAGGTATTCGCCGAACGCGAGGAGGAACTGCTTGTCGTAGCGGCCGGTCACGTCGCCGGCGGCGTTGGACGCGAGCGCGGTGTTGAACCACCGCTCGCGGTCGCGCTTCGAGCGCGGGACCCGCTGGTCGCGCGCGCCCTCGGGCACGCGGTAGACGACCGCGCCGAAGATGGCGGGGACCCCGAGCTTCTGGCTCACGCGGTCCTTCATGAAGCCCTTGTACATGTCCTCCGCGACCGCGAAGGTCACGCTGGACTCGCTCCACACGGCGAGGTCGACGCCCTCGTCCTTGAGCTCCGCGGTGAGGCGCTTGTGGCGGCGGAGCCCCTCGCCGGGGTCCTCGCGCTTCTGGAAGAGCCCCATGTTGCCCTGGACGTAGCCGACCTTGATCTCCTCGCTCGAGCGCATCATCGACTCGACCATCGCGGTGCGGCCGACGCCGTAGACGAGCGCGAAGCCGAGCGCCCCCGATCCGACGTACACCATGCGCTTGTCGATCGCCCGCTTCTCCATCCGCGCGAGGACGATCTCGGTCAGCCCGAGGTTGAAGAGCACGAGCAAGACGCCGGTGAAGATCGGCCCCGCGATGTCGGCCGTCTGCATCAGCGTCGGGAACGTGTGGACGCAGGCCGCGAAATACCAAGGGAAGAGGAGCGGAAAGGCGAACTCGCTCGCCGCGAACGCGCCCACGTACACGGGGGCCGAGGGCCACCCGCGGGCCTCGGCGCGCGCGCCGAGCCACGACTGGAACGCGAAGCGCCCGCCCTGGTACAGGTTCACGATGAGGACGAACAGGGCGCACACGGGCGCTGGGAAGCCGCTGAACGTCTTCAGCATGTCGAGCAGCCAGTAGAAGCCAGCGCACGTCATGATGAGCCCGGCCACGAGCCCGAGCCAGAGCGCGCGCTTCGGCGGCTGCTTGCGGACGGCGATGAAATACGGCACCCACGTGATCAGGGCGAAGGGCCACAGATCCATCGTGGGGAACGCGAGCCAGTAGAACAGGCCCGACAGGAGCATGAGACCCAGCGCCTTGAGCGGCGACAGGGGGAAGAGCCCGTCGACCTTCGCCGCGGCGCTCGGCTTCTCCGGTCGCCCGGCGTCCTGCGATCCGGGGCTCTTCTTGGCGCCGTCCCTCTTGGCGCCGTCGTCTTTCGACGCGTCGTCGTCGCCTTTCGCGCCGTCGTCTTTCGACGCGTCGTGGTCGCCCTTCGCGTCGTGGTCGCCCTTCGCGTCGTCGTCGCCCTTCGCGGTCTCGCCCACGGCCTCGGCCGGCTTCGGCGCGGTGCCGTCCTCGACGTCGGCGCGTCGCGGCTCGCGGCCCTCTTTTTCGTCGTTCTTCGCGTCCATGGGCGCCCGCGCTCAGTCGACGCGGAGGATCACGTGGTAGCCGAACGACGACTCCACGATGTCCGAGATCTCCCCCGGCGCGAGCTTGAAGGCCGCGTCCTCGAACGAACGCACCATCTGGCCCTTGCCGAAGCGACCCAAGCTGCCGCCGCGATTCGCGGCGCCAGGCTCGTCGGAGAACTCGACGGCGAGGCGGGTGAAGTCCTCTCCGCCGCGAGCGCGCCGGAGCACGTCCTCGGCGACCGCGCGCGCTTGCTCGCGGGTCCGGACGATCGACGCCGGCGCGCGCTCCGCGCCCATCCACTGGATGAGCACGTGCCGCGCGGAGATCTTCGTCGGAGGCTTCGCCGGACTCGGCGCGGCGCTCGCGGGGGTGCTCGCCGAAGCCGGCGCGCTCGACGTCGTGGTGGCGGAGGAGGACGGCGACGGCGCTTCGCTCGGCGCCTTCACCGGAGCCCCTTCGCTCCCCCCGCAAGCGGCGGCGGCCACGGCGGCGACGACCGCCAGCCCCAAGATCGACGCCTTCATTTCTTGATCTCGATGAGCTCCACCTCGAAGACGAGGGTGGAGTTCGGCGGGATGACGGGCGGCGCGCCGCGCTCGCCGTAGCCGAGCGAAGGGGGGATGACGAGCTTGCGCTTGCCGCCGGGCTTCATGCCCGCGACCCCTTCGTCCCAGCCGCGGATCACCATGCCTCGACCGAGCGTGAACTCGAACGGCTGGCCCCGGTCGCGCGAGCTGTCGAACTTCTTCCCGTCGGTGAGGGTGCCGACGTAGTGGACGGCCACCTTGTCGCCGGCCTTCGCCTCCGCGCCCTTGCCGGGAGCCACATCCGTTTTCTCGAGCTTTTCCGCAGGCTTGGGCGGCTCCGGGCGCTTGGCCGCGGCGCTCGCGGCGGGCTGCGCGGTGGCCGCGGCCAGCTTCGCCGCGATCTGAGCCGACGCGCTCGGGCCCGGGTCCTTCGCGATGGGCTCCTCGTCGGGAGGCGACGTGAGCTTGGCGCACGCCGACGCGCCCAGGCTGGCGGCGAGCACCAGAGGCAACACGGCGGCGCCGCCGCGCGAGGCGGACGAGGCCAGCGAGGCCAGGGTGCGGGCAAGCGGAGTGAAGGAGGCTCTGCGCATCGGCGGGAAACCTAGCAAAGCTTGCCCGGGGGGCGAAAGGTCTCTTTGCCGAGGTCGGCCGCGGCTGGCTCGGACGCCCGCGGCCTGGCGCCGCCCGAGCAATTTTTTGAGGCAAACTGTAGTATTCACGCTCCCGATGGCCCGCGTGCTCCACATCGAGGACGACCCTCGCAACCGGCTCCTCGTCCGGAAGCTGCTCGTGCAGGACGGGCACGAGGTCATCGACGCCGCGGACGGCCTCGAGGGCGTGCGCCTCGCGCTCGCGCAGCGGCCCGATCTCGTCCTCGTCGACCTCAACATCCCGGGCCTCGACGGCTACGAGGTCACCCTGCGCCTGCGCACCGAGGCCTCCCTCACCAAGACGCCGATCGTGGCCATCACCGCCGAGGGCGACCGCGAGACGAGCATCGCCGTCGGGTGCGACGGCTTCCTCCAGAAGCCCATCGACGCGCGCCAGTTCGCGCGGCAGGTGGCCGGCTACCTCGGCACCGGCCGCCAGCGCATGCCGTCGTCGGCCGAGGTCAACGAGGAGCGCCTGCGCGCCCAGAGCGGGCGCATCGTCGCTCACCTCGAGCAGAAGGTCGCGGAGCTGTCCGCCGCCAACGAGCGGCTGCGCGAGATGGAGCGGCTCCGGACCGAGTTCTACCGGAACATCTCCCACGAGCTCGCGACGCCGCTCACGCCCATCGTCGGCTATCTCAAAATGCTCACCGACCAGGAGCTCGGCGACGTGAACAAGTCGCAGCTCAAGGCCCTGCGGGCGATGGACGACTGCATCCGGCGCCTGCGCGGCACGCTCGACAACCTGATCGACGTGACCGGGCTCGAGACGGGGAAGATGCGCTTCTTCCACCGCGAATACGACTTCCTCGACACCGTGCGCCGCGCCATCGCGAGCGTGGCCGACCCGCTCCACGACCGCAAGCTCACCATGCTCGAGGAGCTGCCGCGCGGGCCGCTCCCCGCCTACGGGGACTCGGATCGCCTCGGCCGCGCGATCCTGCAAATCCTCGACAACGCGGCCAAATTCACCCCCGAGGGCGGCATCATCGGCGTCGCCGTCCGAGCCCACGACGCGACCTACGAGGTCGTGGTGGGCGACACCGGCAGCGGCGTCTCGCCCGATCGCATCGAGCGCATCTTCGACCCGTTCTACCAGGTCGACGGCTCGCCCACGCGCGCGCACGGGGGCGTGGGCGTCGGCCTCGCGATCGCGCGCCGCGTCGCGCGCGGGCTCGGCGGAGACGTGAAGCTCCTGGCGGAGGGCGCGACCATCGAGGGCATGTTCCTCGGCGGCGCGGCCTTCAGCCTGTCGGTCGCCAAGCGCGCGCCCACGGTGGTGGTCGAGCCCCAGTGACTGCGGGCGCGCGTGTCTACGCGGACTGGAACGCGACCACGCCGCCGCTCGACGAGGTCGTCGACGCCGTCGCTCGGGCGGCGCGCGAGGCGTGGGCGAACCCGTCGAGCACGCACGCCGACGGTCGGCGGGCGCGCGCCCACGTCGAAGACGCCCGCGAGGCGGTGGCCGCCCTCGCCGGCGTCGACGCCCGCGACGTCGTGTTGACGTCCGGCGCGACCGAGGCCAACAACCTCGCGCTGCGCTCGGCGTTCGCCCGCGAGCGGGGCGTGCTCGTGACGAGCCGGCTCGAGCACCCGTCCGTCGCCCGGGTCGCCGAGGCGCTCGAGCGCGAGGGGCGGGCGCGCGTGCGCTGGCTGCGCATCGACCCGCGGGGCACCGTCGACCTCGCCGATCTCGAGGCCGCGCTCGCCGAGGGCGACGTGCGCCTCGTCGCCGTCCAGGCGGTGAGCCACGAGACGGGGGTGATCCAGCCTGCGCGCGACGCGGTGTTCCTCGCGCACCGGGCGGGCGCGCTCGCCCACGTCGACTGCGCCCAGGCCTTCGGCCGCGTCGAGGACACCGCGCTCGAGGCCGACACCCGATCGCTCGCGGGCCACAAGCTCCGTGGTCCGAAGGGGATAGGCGCGCTCGTCGCCCGGCCTGGGCTCGGCCTCGTCCCCGTGCTCGTCGGCGGCGCCCAGGAGCGCGGCCTCCGTCCGGGGACGCTGGACGCGTCGCTCGCGGCCGGCCTCGGCGTCGCCGCGCGCCGCGCCCGGGCGGGTCCGGCGCGCTACGCCGCGATCGCGCCCCTCCGCGACGCGCTGGAGCGGGCGATCGTCGGCCGCCTCGGCGCCGCGCGCGTGCTCGGCGCCGCGCCGAGGGCGCCGCACGCGAGCGCGATCGTCTTCCCCGGGTGGCCGGGACCGGAGCTCGTCGCCGCGCTCGACCTCGAGGGGGTGAGCGTCTCGAGCGGCAGCGCGTGCAGCGCCGGGACCGCCGAGCCCTCGGCCGCGATCGCGGCGATGGTGGGCGCCGACCTCGCGGCGAGCGCGCTCCGGATCTCGCTCGGTGAAGAGACGAGCGCCGCCGACGTCGAACGGATCGCGAGCGCGCTCTTCGCCGTCGTCGAGCGCGTGTCAACGGGCACGCCCTGACATCCGCAGCGCGGGTGTTGCTCGCGCGCCACAGCCGTCGGCGCGCGAAAGAGCTCTGCAAGTCATCGGAATTGCTCGGTTTCGCTCGCCGGGTGTCAACGCTCGTTCTCGCGCGCGGGCGCCGCGGCCGTTGGTACGCGTCCTGTAAAGGGGCCCGGCAGTCGCGCTCGGGGTTGAGCGCCGCTTCCTTTCGACACTTCGGAGGTGAGGATGAAACCTCTCTCGGCTCTCTCGTTTGTCGCCCTCGGCCTCGTGGCCTCGGGCTGCGTCGTCTCTGCAACCGCCACCGACGGCCCGCCGCTCACCGGCGCCGCGCAGTCGGGATCGCTCGGCCTCGCCAAGTTCCAGTACGCGTGCGACAGCTCCACGCTCGTCTGCGCGCAAGACGGCAACGCGGCGGCCTTCCCGAGCTACATCGCGACCGGCGCCCGCTTCAAGCTCACCGGCCGCTACGACGGCGAGTCTCCCGCGACCGCCCTCGTGCTCTCTCCGATCGCGCGCGAGCTCGTCTCGACCGATCCCGACGGGACGCTCGTCGCCCTCCAGGCCGGCTGGGGCGGCGTGGAGCTGAAGAAGCGCGGCGCGGGAGAGACCGTGGACTTCGCGATGTTCCGCATCGCGACGCCGTCGAAGATGGTCTTCTTCTCCACCTACGGCTCGTCGACGACGTCGCCCGTCACCGGCGCCCAGAGCTGGAAGATGAGCGAGCTCGGCTCGCGCCTCACCGTGTCGCAGCGCACGCTCGTGCAGGCGATCTTCCGGAGCTCGGGCGGGGAGTCGCTGGCGGGAGAGGTCCCGGTGGACTTCAAGGTCGCCGATCCGTCGATCGTCGACGTCTCGTCGCTCGCTCGCGGACGGGTGGAGCTCACCCCCCGCAAGAAGGGGACGACCGAGATCTCCGCGGAGGGCGGAGGCATCAAGGCCACGCTCGCGATCGAAGTGACGGGAGGTGCGTCGTGAAGAAGCTCTCGTGCGCGCTCGTGGCCGCCGCCGCCCTCGCCCTCGGCGGGTGCGGCTCGGAGTACTCCACCCACACGATCGACGACGTCGCCACCCCCGCCGGCGGCTCGGTGTCGCAGCAGGCCATCCGCGTCCCGTACGGGGCCGCCGTGAAGGCCCACATCATGGCGTACGACGACGACGGCCACCGCCTCGGCGGCGACGTGCAGAGCTCCGATCCGACCGTGGTCGACGTCGCGAACCTCGTGACCGGCGACGACGACTGGGTCTTCTTCGGCCGGCGCGCCGGCCACGCCGAGATCCGCTTGTACGCCAACGGCCGCCTGCAGCGGACGATCCCCGCCGACGTCGTCAGCGACTGAAGGGGCGCCCAGGGTTCGGCTGCAGACGCGATCCGCCGCCCACGCGGGGAGCGCGCTCGAGCTCTGGCGATGCGCGCGTGGCGCGGGGCGGCGCTCGCCGCCCGCGGCCCACGCCGGGCGTGGCCGCGCGCTCGCGCCCGATCGAGCGCGCGCTCAGCGCGCCGATGCCTCTTTCGTCTCGCGAGGGGAGTCGACGGTGATCGGGATCCAGAACGCCTTCACCTTGCCGTAGCTCCCCGCGCGCTCGTAGCCCGCGAGGCCGAAGAGGACGTTCCAGAAGTAGCCGCTCGGGTTCTGCCCGTACGAGAAGAGCGGCAGCACGTGGAACGACCAGTCGAGGCCGTTCGAGACGCGCTTCTGCAGGTAGAGCGTGTTGCCCGCGACCTGGACGACCGAGTCGTCGGTCTTGTCGGCGAAGCGCCAGAAGAGCGGGAAGCCGATGGTGGTGCGGCTCTTCGGGCTCGAGAAGTCCCAGTAGAGCGGCGCGAGCACGGTGTGGCTCTTGTCTTTGTCGCGCCCGACGAAGGCGACCGGCCACAGGTTGGTCTCCCAGCCGGTGGTGCTCTGCGTGATCTGCAGGGTGGGGAACACCCAGTAGGTGCGCGACATCCCGTAGCTCTCGAAGCGCCCGAACACCGGCGTGAGGAGCGTGCGCCCGGTCGGGCTGCTCGACCCGTAGTAGAACGGGAAGATGCCGAGCGCGCTCGCGCCGAGGTCGGTGTCCTTGTACTTGAGGAACAGCGGCGCGATCGGGCCCACCGCCATCAGGTCCGTCGCCCCGTTGCGCGTCGTCGCCCGCGAGTAGAAGGGCGTGAGGAGCGTCGAGCTCGTCGGGGTCCGCCGGGAGACCACGCCCGGCAGCACGAGGAGCGTCTGCGCGTCGCTCGTGCCGTAGTGGAAGAACGGGAACAGCGTCGTGTGCGACTCGCGGATGCCGCCGGTCTCCGGCTTGCCGCGGATGCTGTAGTAGAACGGCAGGACGTCGAAGACGTCGCGGCGCGGGTTCGACTTCGACAGCACCGGGCCGACCACGGTGAGCTTCTCCTCTTCGAGCTCGTTCTCGCGATGGTAGAAGAGGAGCGGCGGGATGAGCGTGTAGGTCTTGCGGGCCCCGTCCTGGTTGCCGTTGTCGCCGCGGAACAAGAACGGCGCGACGCCCCAGTCGACGTCGCTCTCGGTGCGGTTGCGGAAGTAGGGGCCGGCGATGGTGAACGCGCCCTTCGCGTTCCAGTGGGTCGACGTGAGCAGGAGCGGCGAGTGGAAGTAGCCGCCGTCCTTGCGCTTGCCTTGGAAGAAGAGCGGGGCGAGCCAGTTGTCGTGCTCGCCGGGGGCCTCGCGGTGCGCGGCGGGCCCGAAGACGTAGACGCGGTTTTCGCGCTCGCGGATGCGCCACGCGAGCGGGAAGAGCACGTCGGCGTCCACGTTCGGGGAGCGCCGCTGGTAGTACAGCATCCCGTAGAGCGACTCGCGGTCCTCGAGCGAGACCGAGCCGGACGGCGTGTCCTTCGCGCGGCCGAGGTCGCGGGTGTGCTCGAGGTAGAGCGGCGGCAGGAGGCGCAGCCGGTAGTCGCCGCGCGTCTCCTCGTAGTAGCCGCGGAAGCGGCGGTCGAGCTCGCCGCTGGGCGCCGGCGGCCGCTCGTCGTGATCCGAGCCCACCTTGCCCTCCATCTCTTTGGGGATAGCGAGGGGATCGGACGGGAGCTGGATCTCCGGCTCGGCGCGGATGGGCCCCTGCGGCGGCCCGCCCTGGTCGTCGTCGTCCTGGGGTTGGCCCTTGCGCGGGCCCACGGTCTTGTTCTGGGTCGGCCGCGACTGGGTCGGGCCGGTCGGGGGCCCGCCCGGCGGGCGCTGGGCCCACGCCTCGCCGGCGACGCCGACGAGGAGGGCGCCGAGGGTGGCGCCGACGGCGAGGCCACGGAGCTTCACGTCGCGGCCCCGATCCGGTCGAGGACGACCCTCGCCACCGCGTCGCGCGGCACCTCGGTCTGCTCGTGCCCCGCGAGGTCCTTGAGCTGCACGACGCCCGCCGCCGCCTCTCGCTCGCCGAGGAGGAGGGCGAAGCGCGCCCCGAGCGCGTTGGCGCGGCGGAGCAGGGCCTTGGGCGAAGCCCCGCGCAGATCGGCCTCGGTGCGCACCCCGAGGGCGCGGAGCTCGCGCGCGAGCACGAGGGCGAGGGTGGCCTGGGGCGCCCCGATCGGCGCGACGAGCACGTCGGCGACCGCGCGGGTGACCTCGAGGCTCGAGGCGATGAGGAGCCGCTCCACCCCGGCCGCGAAGCCGATCGCGGGCACCGACGGCCCGCCGAGGTCCTCGACCATGCCGTCGTAGCGGCCGCCCCCGACGAGGGTGTCGCCGGCGCCGAGCTTGTCGGACGCGCCTTTGATCTCGAAGAGGGTACGGGTGTAGTAGTCGAGCCCGCGGACGAGGCGCGGATCCACCTCGTACGGCACGCCGAGCGCGTCGAGGTGCGCCTTGAGGCCGGCGAAGTGGGCGAGGTCCTCGTCGGTCATGCAGTCGGCGATCGACGGGGCCCCCTGAGCGGCGTCTCGGTCGCGCGGATCCTTCGAGTCGAGGATGCGCAGCGGGTTCTTCTCCAGCCGGCGCTTGGACTCCTCCGACAGGCTCTCGCGCTTCGGCGCGAGGTGGGCGACGAGCGCCTCTTTGTACTTTGCACGCGTCTCGCCGCTGCCGATCGAGTTCAGGAGCACCCGCGCGTCGGAGACGCCGATCGCCCGGAGGAAGTCGACGAGGGTGACGATGAGCTCGGCGTCGCAGCCGGGGCCCGGGTCGCCGAAGATCTCGGCGCCGGCTTGGTAGAACTGCCGGTAGCGGCCCTTGGCGGGGCGCTCGCCGCGGT
>JAEUKG010000002.1 GCA_016794325.1 Myxococcales bacterium
GGCGCCTCGTACAACGGCTACACCGAGAAGCTCGAGGTCGGCGTCATCGACGCCACCGCCAAGGTCGCGACGCCGGTCTACGACACCGGCGCCTACGCGTTCGCCGCCGTCGAGGGCGCGTTCGTGTTCGGCTCCACGAACCTCCTGCGCACCGCCGATCAGATCAACGAGGGCACCAACATGGCGGTGCGCTCCTACGGCGGCGCCTTCCAGGTCGGCGCGGTGCACGTCTCGCGCGGGTCCAAGCGCCTCGCCTTCTCCGACGAGGGCGCGAAGCAGCGCGAGCTCCAGACGTACGGCGACCTCGTGATGCAGGTCGAGGTCGGCTACGCGTCCGGCGACGCCGATCCCTACGACTCGACGCAGCGCCGCTTCGTCTTCGACCCCAACCACCGCGTCGGCCTCGTGCTCTTCGACGAGGTGCTCCGCTGGCAGACGGCGCGCTCGGCGACCGCCGCGCTCGATCCGCTGCTCACGAACGGCAACCGGCCGACCCCCGGCGCCGACCGCCTCCCCACGAACGGCGGCATCGCCGGCGCGCAATACGTGAACCCGACCGCGATCGTGCGCCCGCGCCCCTGGCTCGACGTCAAGGCGGGCGCGCTCGTCGCCCAGTCGACCGCCGACGTCGTCGACCCGTACCTCGTCGCGACCAGCGGCTCGTACGTGAGCTCGCGGCGCGGAGACCCGAAGAAGCGCGACTACGGGCTCGAGCTCGATCTCGGCTTCGAGGCGCGCCTCCCGCTCGACTACGGCATGATGTTCAGCGTCGGCGCCCAGGGCGGCGTGCTCTTCCCCGGCGGCGCGCTCGCCGACCAGACCGGCGCGACGCTCAAGACCCCCTGGCTCGCCGTGGGGCGCGCCGGACTCGTGTTCTGAGGATCGACGATGAAGACGCGCTCTCTCCTCCCCCTCGCGGCGCTCGCCGTCGTCGTCTCTGGCGCCGCCTGCGCGGTCGACTCCGCCCCCGACCCGCTCGGCGTGAGCCCGCCCGGCAAGGGCGCGCTCGTGAAGTTCGACACGACGCACCGGCCGCTGCCCGAGATCCCGGTGCCCAACGACGTCGCCACGTTCGCCGATCCGACGAGCCGCACCGGCCGCCGCATCAACGTGAGCCTCGTCGCCCCCACCGAGATGGAGGGCATCATCCGCCAGGCCTTCACCGACATGGAGGGCTGGGGCACCTCGCAGCCGATCTCGGTCGCCTTCCAGAAGCCGGTGGGCGTCGACCCCAACGAGGCCGCGATCGACCTCGCCGACTTCGCGTCGCGCATGACGGGCGACGAGCACGACCTGTCGAACGATCCGATCTACGTGGTGAACCTCCGCACCGGCGTGCCGATGTTCATGGACGCGGGCGGCGGCTACTACCCCGTCACCCTCCGCGATCCGCACAAGTACTTCCCGCACGATCCGAAGGCCGGGGAGTCGAACCTGCTCTTCGAGACCGTCGAGGAGGGCGCCGGCCTCACCCAGGCCGACTACCGCCCCGAGCTCGACAAGGACTTCGACGGCGTCCTCGATCACCCGAACACGCTCGGCAAGGGCGGCATCTTCGGCGTCGACAACCTGCTCACCTGGTACGAGCGCGAGACCGACACCCTCATCCTGCGGCCCGTCCTGCCTCTCGACGAGAAGACCGAATACGCCGTCGTGCTCACCGACCGCATGCGGAGCGGGAACGGCGCGCCGGTGAAGTCGCCGTTCGCGGGCGTGCACCACCCGGCGCAGCGACGCGGCGCCGAGCGCCTCAAGGAGGTGCTGAACGACGGGCGCCTCGCCAGCTACTACGGCGACATCGCGGGCACCGGCTTGTCGCACGTCGCGTTCATGTGGACGTTCACGACCCAGCCGACGTTCGAGGACATGAAGCTCCTCCGCGACGGCCTCTACGGCAAGGGCCCGTTCGCGCGCTTCAAGGACGAGTTCCCGCCCGACGCCCAGGCCTTCCCCGCGGGCGGCGTGTCGTCCGACCCCGCCGAGTCTCCCGGATGGCAGACTTCGACGGCGGCTTGCAAGGAGCGCGCGAAGGCGCCCTACGTCCTCAAGCTGCAGGATCCGGACGTGAAGAAGGCGTTCCACGACATGCTCGCGGACGTCTTCAACCTCTCGGCGGGCGAGCTCAAGTCGACCGAGGCGCAGTTCCAGTGGATCGACCACGTGGTGATCGGCACCTTCAAGTCCCCGTTTCTCCTCGGGGATCCGGCGTCGCGCGACGAGAACACGCGCTTCCACGTGAGCTTCGTCAACGGCGAGGGCGACGTGCGCTCCGACACCGTGAGCTTCTTCATGGTCGTGCCGAAAGAGACGCCGGGCCACAAGCAGCCCTTCCCCATCGGCATGCTCGGCCACGGCGTCACCGGCAACGCGAGCGAGGCCCTCTTCTACGGCGGCGACTACGCGCGCCAGGGCATCGCCCTCGTGGGCGTGAACATGCCCGAGCACGGCGCCACGCTCTCGGACGGCGAGCGCCTCCTCGCGCGCTCGAAGCTCACCGAGACGTGCCTCGTGCCCTTCCTCAAGGCGTACGAGAGCGGCCGCGCGCACGATCTCAACGGCGACGGCAAGCCCGACTCGGGGTGGTTCTGGTGGACGACCCACATCCCGCACACGCGCGACAACGTGCGCCAGGGCCTGCTCGACACGTTCCAGGCGGTGCGCGTGTTCCGCAACTTCGACGGCCAGCGGCGGAGCACGCAGGACTACAACGGCGACGGCACCCCCGATCTCGCCGGCGACTTCGACGGCAACGGCGTCCCCGACGTCGGCGGCAGCCAGCCGTTCTACACGACCGGCGAGTCGCTCGGCTCGATCATGGCCGACATCCAGGGCGGCGCCGAGCCGCAGATCATCGCGACCTCGTCGGCCGGCGGCGGCGCGGGATCGCTCGCGCTCGACGTCGCGTTCCGCTCGTACGGCGTCGTCGAGGCGGTGACGGGGCAGATGCTCACGCCCATCGTCTTCTCGGTGCCGGCGACCGAGCGCCAGGGCGCGCCTCAGAAGAACGCGCACGACATGGGCTCGCGGTGCGCGAAGGACCAGCGGAGCGTGCGCCTCCTCGTCAACGAGGGCGACGACATGCACGAGCTCGAGGTCGCGTGCCTCAAGCCCGAAGAGCTCGGCGAGAAGATGACGGTCGTGGTGACGAACCTCAAGAACAAGGAGGTCCGCTGCGCGCGCACCGGGGTCGAGGGGCGCTTCCGCGTCAACGTGCCGTCGACGAAGGGCGATCGCCTCGACGTGCAGGTCTACACCGCCCCCGACGTCGTCGCCTCCTACAAGGGGTGCAAGGTCAAGAGCGGCGCCCCCGTCGGCCGCCGCATCAACACGTTCGAGCAGCAGGCGCTCTGGTACCTGCCCGTCGCCGATCCCGACAAGAGCCAGTGCATCGGCGAGGCCGGCTGCGCCCAGTTCCGCGACGAGTTCTACACGGTGGGCACGCCGCTCGTGGCCCCCAACGACGGCTTCGGGCTCCAGCGCCAGACGCCCGAGGTGCGGCGCCTGCGCGATCTCGCCCAGGCCGCGTTCGACCCCGCCGATCCCATCAACTACGCGCCCTACTTCATGGCGCGCCCCTTCACCGACGAAAATGGGCAGATCGTGCCGAAGCGCGCGCTGCTCGCCACCAACACCGTCGGCGACGCGTTCGTGGCGATCTCGGGCGGCATCTCGTTCGCCCGCGCCGCCGGGGCGGTGCCGTTCCTGCCGCCGAGCGCCCTCACCCGCTATCCCGACTATGCCAACTGGGTCACGCCCGAGGCGCTCTATCGGGAGCTCGGCGGCAAGACGCCGATGCAGGTCCTCATCGACACCGGCGTGGTGGAGGGGATCGCCCGCCTCGGCAAGACCAAGGCCGGGCCCGCCTGCAAGCAGAACTTCCGCGGCGTGGACGGAGCGACCTGCAAGAGCGAGCGCGGCATCGACAAGATCCGCTGCGAGAACGCGCTCTCGGACCCCGACTGGGTCAGCGAGGGGCAGCAGCGCTTCGACCAGCCCCACCCCAAGGCGCCGCTCCGGCTCGCCCGCCTCGCCGACGGCGCGATCCGCGACTCGACCGAGCTCGCGGCGGCGTGGGAGCCGCGGCTGCGCGGCGTGCCGTTCTCCCCCGACGCCAGCGCGTGGTCGGCGAGCGGCCGCGTCGTCGGGATGTTCAACAACTACATCGAGCCGCAGGGCACCCACACCTGGGACACGCCCGACTACTGCCGCGCGTGGGATCACGCGACCTACGGCAACGCGCTCATCGCTCGCTTCTTCGCGAGCGGGGGCAAAGACGTCTACTACCTGTCACACCCCTCGTCGCACCTCTGCCTCGAGAAGGGCACCTGCGAGTTCCTCCCGCAGTGACCGGGCTCGAGGACACGGCGCCTCGATGACTCGGAGCCGCCCGTCCGCGGGCGGCGCCGGGGCCGTCGTCACTGGACCTGGTAGACCTCGCGGCGCGCGCCGCGCTGGATCGCGATCTGCGGGCCGACCGCCGAGAACGGCAGCGTCGCGACGGCGTTTCCCGGGCACGCCTCGGAGAGCACCAGGTTCTTGTCGACGACGCGGTAGAACCCTCCGCTCACCTTCGCGGCGCCGAGCGCGCCCGGCGCGCCTTCGGCCTCGAGGAGGACGTAGTGGCTCGTGTCGACGACGTCGAGCTGCTTTCGGGCGGCGCCGGCCGGGGGCGGGGGGCTCCGCCCGCCGTCGCCCTCGGTGTCGACGCCGGCGTCCGGGCTCCTGATCTCGTAGAGCTCGACCAAGAAGTAGCGCCCCGGCTTCACCGCGCCGCCGAGCGGCGCGGGCGGACCATTCAGGTAGAGATAGCTCACCGGCACCTCCGCGGCGCCGCCGTCCCCGCCGAGCACGCCCGCGTCGGCGCAGAGGCCGGCGGCCGACCCGCCCTCGCCGCCGCCGCCGCCATCCCCCGCCCCGCCGCTCGACGACGACGAGGTCGGCGGGTTGCCTCCGCTCGCGCCGGTCGCCGGCGGCGGGCGGTCGTCGTCCGAGCACGCGGCGAGGGACGCGGCGGCCGAGGCCGCCAACGCGAAGGCGAAGAGAGCGAGGAGGGCGCGGGTCTTCATCCGGGGATCACTCGGCGGGAGCGCAGTCGTAGAGCTGCCGCCAGCTCCAGAGCGCCGGCGAGACGGTGGCGGTGGGCACGAAGGTCATGAAGATCCGGAGGTTGGACTTCGAGGGGTTCGGCGGGCCCGGGGGATCGTTCCGCAGGTGCCAGTCCACCGTGTTGGCGTCGTTGCCCCACGACGGAGCGAGGACGTCGGCGGTGGCCGAGCCCACCGGGACCGACTGCGGCGCGGCGCCTGGCGTCGCCGGCAGCCCCGCGACCGTCGCCGAGGTCGCGGCGCGGAAGTCGATCCGCGTACCCGCCGGGATCGAGGCTTGCCACTGGAAGAGCTGCCACACGGGCGCGGTGCCCGAGGGGCAGGTCGCGCTGTAGTCCCGAACGAAGGTCACCGTGGGCAGCGGCGGCGGCGGCGGCGGCGGCGGCGGCGGGGACCCGCCGAGCGCGCACGCCGTGAGCTGGAAGATCTGGTACTCGAGCGCCTTCTCCTCGGGAGAGAGCGCGGAGGCGAGGTTGCAGTTGGTCGGGAACTTCTGGCTCGAGCTGTACGGGAAGCCGCCCGACATGCGCGTCTGGCTGACGTGCATGTCGTTCATGATGACGCGGCCGCAGGGCGTGGCCGAGCCGACGGGCGTCTCGAAGGACATCGAGAGCGCGTAGTTGCCGCTGGGGTTGCCGGCCCAGTCGCCCTCGGGGTTCGCGAAGGTGCCGTTGGCGCCCCGGATCCACTCGGTCGCGAGGGCGGGGTTCGGGGTGACGACGTTCTTGCGGGGGTTGTCGACCTGGAGCCACCCGAGGCCCCACATCGTCGAAGCGCCGTTGGCGAAGAGCCAGTCGCGGTAGAGGGTCTGCGCCGCGTTCGCGGTGTTCACCCTCCCCTTGGCCGTCGACGGAGTGCTGATGACGCCGGACCAGGTCGACGTGGCGCTCCACGTGGGACCGGTGGTTCCCATGAAGTAAGGGCCCCAGTGATCGGTGAAGATGCGGCCACCCGCAGCCGCGTACGCTTCCACGGTCGCCATCGGTCCAGCGCCGAACGCGTAGTTTCCACCGGTGAAGCCGCCGTCGCAGTTGTGGAGGACGGCGGTGTACTCCGCGAGCGTGGCCGCCTGGGTCCAGAGGTTCGTGCTCGCCAGCGGTGGCGTGCCCGCCACCATCGTGGGGCCGTTCTGCCGGTAGACCTGGAAGCGCGCGGTGTCGGCGGCGCTCACCCGCATCGCGATCTCCGCCGGGTCGACGCCGATCTTGAGGAGCGCGCACTCGAGCGACTCCTGGTCACCCTGCACGATCGCGGTCTTCGGGATGTTGCCCTCGGCCTTGTTCTTGGGCATCCGGATCTGGTCGTCGGTGAGCGCCGTCGTCACGCACGCGGGGACGTTGATGTTCGCCACGCGGCGCCAGCGCCCCGACTGCGAGATGAACGTCATGTTCGTGCCCGGCGTCACCCGCGAGAGCGTGAACGCGCCCGACGTGCTCGTGCCCGCGGCCGCGATGTACGGCGTCTCGAGCGAGGCGCACGTGTCGCAGCTCACGCCGTCGGTGAGCGTGATCGGCGTCGTCGCCGCTTGGTAGACGTTGATGCCGCTCAGGCCGACGTTCTTGCCCGGATCCTTCACCGTCCCGGTGACCTTCGTGTCGCAGTTGACGCACGCGGCGCAACCCGCGCCGCCGGTGATCGACGCGTAGGCCAGGTTGTTCGCGCAGTTCGTGGGCTCGGCCACGTCGCGGCCGCTCGCGTTCAGGATGGCGTATTTGTCGCCGACGACCGGGCAGGTCAGGTTGAGGCACTGCCCCGGCTTGAGGCCGCCGGCTGGGGTCGTCACCGCGCAGCCCGGGTCGGGCGTCGCGAAGACGGCGGTGCACGGATCGGGAACCGCGCCGGTGCCGACGAGGTTGATGCCGAGCGAGACACCCGCCGCGACCGCTGCCGACCCGCGGTTGCAGATGGCGAAGTTGCCATTGCCGCCGCCCGCGTCGCACGAGGTCGCGACCGTGAGGTCGATGCCGCCGGCGGTGGGCTTGTAGTACCCCTCGGCGCCGTTCCACTCGCAGGTGTTCGTCGCCGGGTTGCAGCGCGAGTCCTGGCGGCAGGTGGTGAGCTCGGTCGCGGGCGTGCACGCGCCGCCGATGAGGTTGAGCGCGGCGCCGCAGGTGGACTTGCCGGTGTTCGTGGTGAGGGCGCCGCCGGGCACCACCGGGCCGCCGTCGGCGCCGCTGCCGATGACCACGATGCCGCCGTCGGCGAGGCCGAGGCCGCCGCCGACCGGGACGCCGTTGCCGGTGTCCGTGTAGCTGTTGCAGTACGGATCGCAGTCGTTGACGCCGGGCGCGCACGCGGCGCCGCCGTCTTGGAGCGCCTTCGTGTGGATGAGGCCCGCGCTCTTCGTGACGACGGTGTTGCCGACGCACGCTCCCCACTTGCCGTCTCCGCCGCACTCCCGCGTCCCCATGCTGCACGTGACGTAGTCGCCGTGCCGCGACTGGACCTTGCCGCACTCCACCACCTGGCCTGGCGTCGCGCAGGCGCAGCCGTCGTTCGGGGTCGCGCAGCGATCCACGGAGGGAGCTCCGCTGCTGTTGCCCCCGTTCATCGGGTCCGCGCCGTTGGTGCCGCAGGCGAAGAAGATCGCAGCCGCGCTCGCGGTCAGGACGGCGAGCCCAACGAGGCCGCCAAGCTTCGAGGTCAGGTGCATGGTCGGCTCCCGAGGGTCCAGAAAACGCGGTCCGAACTGCAAAATGTATACCTCTGCGTCGTTCGAGTCACCTTCGCCGTGGTTGGGCTCTGTCGTGATGTTTCCCTCGTCGAGTGTCCTACCCCAGCCTACCTGCGCTCCGCGCTACAGCTTTCCCAATCCTAAAAATATTGCATAGCGGGAGGGCGTCGGGCGCCACCCGGGCGAGACCCGCGGTCGGTGTAAGCTCGCCGGCGATGTTGGTGCCCGCTCGCTCCACGAGACTCGCCCTCCTCGCCGCCTCGACGCTCCTCGCCCTCGCGGCGTGCGACGTGGACTCGATCCCCGAGGGCGCCCGCCGCGCGCCGCCGGGCAACGGCCCGCAGGTCGTCTTCGATCTCTCGAAGCGCCCCCTGCCCGACATCCCGCAGCCGAACGACGTCGCGACGTTCCCCGATCCCACGAGCCGCACGGGCCGGCGGATCAACGTGAGCCTGGTCGCGCCGACCCGCTTCGAGCGCGCGGCGCGGGAGGGCTTCAACGACCTCGAGGGCTGGGGCACGTTCCAGCCGCTCACCGTCGCGTTCGAGAACCCGGATCCGACGCGCCGCGAGGCCGCGCTCGACCTGCCGGCGATCGCCGCGCGCATGCAGAGCGACGGCTACGACTTCTCCGACGACCCCGTCTACCTCGTCGACCTCACGACCGGACTGCCTATCCCGCTCGACATGGGCGCTGGGAACCTGCCGCTCTCGGTGATGGACAAGAAGCGCTACTGGGTCAACGACCTGCGCGCCACCGAGGAGAACCTCCTCTTCGAGACGGCCGAAGAGGCGGCCGGCTTCTACGGCTACGACCCCGCCCTCGACAACGACTTCGACGGCGTCGTCGATCACCCGAACACGCTGCCGCGCGCCGCCGCCGGGCAGAGCGTGCGCGTGAAGGGCGTCGACGACCTCCTCACCTGGTACGAGCGCGAGACCGACACCCTCATCCTCCGGCCGCTCATCCCGCTCGACGAGAAGTCCGAATACGCCGTCGTCCTCACCGATCGCCTGAGGAACGTGAAGGGCGAACCGGTGCGCTCGCCGTTCGAGATGATCCACCACCCGACGCAGAAGCGCCCCGCCGAGCGCGTGCGCGCGATCGTCGACGATCCGGCCCGGCGCGCGTACTTCGGCGACATCGCCGGGACCGGCCTCTCTCACGTCGCGTTCACCTGGAGCTTCACCACCGGCCCCGTGACCGAGGACCTCGTGCTCCTGCGCGACGGCATGCACGGCCGCGGCCCCTTCGCCCGCCTCGAGAAGCAGTTCACCCCCAAGGCGACGGTGCTCCCTGGCGTCGGGCTCGGCAAAGACGTCGGCAACGACGTCCCCGGCTGGGAGTCCGACCCGCGCTGCCAGAAGCAAGCGAAGAAGCGACACATCGTCCGCGTCGAGGAGGTGCGCGCGGCGTTCAAGCAGGCCGGGGCCCAGCTCCTCGGCGTCGACGGGCCGCCGCTCGATCGGCTCCTGCAGTCGCTCGACAACGTCGACTACTTCGTCGTCGGCACCTACGAGTCGCCCTATTTCATGGGCGATCCGGAGCACGAGGATCCGGACGGGCGCTTCCTGCTCAACTACAAGACCGGCGAAGGCCGCGTCGGCAAGGACACCGTCCCCTTCCTGCTGTCGGTGCCGAAGAAGCGCCCCGGCCACGCGGCGCCGTTCCCGGTCACGGTGTGGGGGCACGGCACGGGGCTCCACTCCGCCGAGATCATCGTGCGCGCGGGCTACTGGGCCCGCCAAGGCATCGCGGTGATGGGGATCGACATGCCGGGCCACGGGCTCTACCTCGATCCCGGGCAGGTCAACCTCGCGGAGGTCTCGTTCCGTCAGTCGTGCGTGGTGCCCTTCGTCAAGTCGCTCACCACCGGTCGCCACCGCGATCTCAACGGCGACGGCAAGCCGGACTCGGGCGGGTACCTCTGGACCGCGCACAGCTTCCACTCGCGCGACAACATCCGCCAGTCGGTCGTCGACATGATGCAGGCGACCCGCCTCCTGCGCAGCTTCGACGGCGCCGCGCGATCCGACCAGGACTTCGACGGCGACGGCGCGCCGAACCTCGCTGGGGATTTCGACGGCGACGGGACGGTCGACGTGGGCGGTCCGGGGGTGCAGATCACGTCGTCGGGCAACTCGCTCGGCGGCATCCTCGCGATGGTGCACGGCGCGGTCGACACCAACGTGAGCGCGGTCGCGCCGATCTCCGGCGGCGGCGGCCTCTCCGACATCGCGGTTCGCTCGACGGTGACGCCGGATCCCGTCCTCGGCCAGACGTTCAGCCCGATCGTCGTCGGGGTGCCCGCGTCGTCGCGCAAGGACAAGACGCGGTGCAGCCCGAGCGACGTCTCGGTGCGCTTCGTCGTCGTCGACGTGACCGATCAGGCCGAGGTCGAGATCGCCTGCCTCCCGCCTGCCGAGCTCGCCGAGGGCATGACGCTCGTCGTCACCAACGTCCGCAGCCGCGAGGTGCGCTGCGGGCGAGCGGCCCAGGCCGGGATCTTCCGGGTGCCGGTGCCGGCCGACGTCGGCGATCGGCTCGACGTCCAGATCTACAAGACGCGCGACGCGGTCGAGTCGTACGGGACGTGCAAGGTGCGGCCGGGCGCCGAGACCGGCCGCCGGATCACGACCTTCGAGCAGCCCGCCATGAAGCTCGTCGGCGCCGCCGACGAGGCGCGGACGTGCGCGGCCGCGGTCGGCGCGGCGGGACTGCCGGCGAGCGACACCGCGTGCGCGCAGTTCCAAGACCGCTTCTACCCGGTGGGCTCGCCGCTCGTCGCTCCCCAGGAGGGCCTCGGCCTCCGCCGCCAGAGCCCCGACCTCCGCAAGCTCATCACCCTCACCCAGGCCGCGCTCGATCCCGGCGATCCGGTGAACTTCGCGCGCGCCTACTTCCTGAAGCCGCTGCCCGACCTCGACGGGCGGCCGATGCTCGCTCGCGGGATCGTGACGTTCGACACGACCGGCGATCCCCTGGTCCCGAACTCGACGGGGCACACGTTCGCGCGGGCGGCGGGGGCGCTGCCGTTCTTCCCGCCGAGCGCCCTCGCCAAGTTCCCCGAATACGCGGCCTACGTGACGCCGGCCGCGCTCTACGCGACGCTCGGCGGCAAGACCCCGGCCGAGGTGCTGAACGACACCCACGTCACCGAGGGGCTCGCGCGCTTCGGGCGCACGCGCGCCGGCGCCGCCTGCGCGGCCAACTACGTCCCGAGCGCCGCGTGCACGAGCGCCCCGAGCACCCAAGAGCGCTGCGCGCGCGCGCTCGTCGACGTCGACTGGCTCGCCGAGGGCAAAGACCGGTGGGACGCGCCGCGCGCGTCGACCCCGCTGCGCCTCGTCCGCCGCGCCGAGCGCGTCACCGGCGAAGGCGACGCGGCGATCAGCCGGCCCTGGTCGCCCCGCCTCTCGGGCGGCCTCGGGACCCCCGACGATCTCGCCGCCAAACCCGAGGGGCCGCTCGTCGGCCTCGTCTCCGCCTACAACGATCCGCTCGGGCAACACGTGTGGATCAACGGCGACCCCTGCAAGGCGTTCGACGACGTCGTCTACTACGACCACTTGCTCATCCGGTTCCTCCAGACCGGCGGCAAGGACGTGTATTTCGCGTCGCACCCGTCGTCGCACCACTGCCTGCAGAACGAGTCGTGCGACTTCTTGAGGTGATCCTCGCGCGGGGCGCGGAGCTCGAGCCGAGCGGGCTCGCCCTCCGCGACCGCGCGCGCCGGTGGGCTCGCTCGATGGGGCCGGTGGGGACGGCGGCCGTCGTGTCGCCGAACGAGCTCTCCGCGCGCCTCGTGTCGGCGCCGCCGTGGACCGCCGCCATCCCCGACGCGGCCGGGCGATCGGTCTTCCTCGTGTCGCGGACGGGCGATCTCCCGCTCGACGCCATCGGACGGGGCGCCGTCGCGGTGCTCGCGGCGTCGGTGTATGCGCGCGTGCACCGCCGCGAGCAACGGGCCGCGCTCCTCGGCGGGCTCGCGGCGCGCGTCGGCGACGCCGGCCTCGTCGGCGTGCGCGCGCGCGTCACCACCGAGCGCACCCAGGCCGCGCAGCTCGCGCTCGACCTCCCGCGCCACCTCGCGTGGGCGCTCGCGCGTCGGGCTGGCTACGCCGCCGCCCCCGAGTGGGGCGATCGGCTCCGGTCGGGAGGCGAGTCGGGCGTCGTCCTCGAGCACCTCTTCTTCAGCGCCGACGCGCTCGTCGGCGAGCTCGCCGACGCCGGACTCACGCCCGTCTTCGCCGACGGCGAGCTCGTCGTCTGCCGGCACACCCGCGCCGCCGACGCGCCGAGCGCGCTCGCGCGCGAGATGGCGACGGTCTTGCGCGCCCTGCCGGCGGTCGAGCGCCAGCGGCTCCGCGCCGCGCCCGCCGAGGCGATCGCGTGGGCGCGCGCGCGCGGCGCGCGCGGCCCGCGCCGAGGCCTGCTCGGGCGCGCGCGCCTCGAGCACGCGATCGCGTGGGTCGACGCCGCGGTGCCCACCGGGCCGAGCTGCTACCGGCGGACGCTCCTCGAGACCGCGCTCGATCGCGGGGCCGCGGAGGAGAAGATCGCGCTCGGCCTCGACGTGGGCGCCACCGGGCACGCCTGGATCGTCCCGACCCCGGGCCGCGTCGCGGAACGGCCGCGCGATCTCGACGTCGTCTTCGAGGTGTAGGGCTATGATCGCGAGCATGCACGCACCGTCGGACGAGGCCCTCCGCGATCTCGCGGCGCTCTTGCCCGACGCGCTCTTCGTCGTCCGCGAGCGGTCGATCGTGTACGCGAACGAGCGCGGCGCGAGCATGCTCGGGGCGCCCGCCGCGAGCCTGGCGGCGAGGAACCTCGCCGACTTCCTCGACGAGGGGGATCTGCGCCGGGTCGTCGCCCAAGAGGAGGCGCTCCGCGAGGGCTGGGACACTCCCCAGACGTGCCGGCTCCGCTTCCGCACCGAGGCGGGCGTGGTCGTCATCGCCGACGTCCGCTACGTGCTCCTCTGGGGCAACCGCCTCGGGATGATCGCGCGCGACGTGAGCGAGCAGCTGCGCGCCGAGGGGCTGATGGAGCGGCTCGCGCGCGCGACCACCGAGGCGCCTCCGAACGGCGACGCCATCGCCATCCTCTCCGCCTGCGAGCCGATCTTCCTCGAGCTCGGCTGGGGCGTGGCGTTCACCGACGTCCTCGAGCGCACGTCGATCACGCGCAAGGTCATCGCCGCGCCCGGCGATCCCGTCGGCGCGTACGGGCGCACGCTCCTCGGGCGGGAGGTCCCCTTCTCCGAGACCCCGATCCTCGCCCGCGTCGCGGAGACGGGCCGGCCGGTGTACATGCCGAACCTCCCCACCTGGGAGCACCAGCCGCTCTCCGACGCCCACGCGCTCTCGCTGAGCATGCGCAAGGCGCGCGTCGGGCGGAGCGTCTGGTGCCCGATCGTCGAGGGCGGTCGGGTGACGCAGCTCCTCGTCGTCGTCGCGCGCGACCTCACCGAGCACGACTCCATCGCCCTCCAGCTCTTCGCCGCCCAGCTCGGCGCCGCCG
>JAEUKG010000012.1 GCA_016794325.1 Myxococcales bacterium
CCCCAAGCCCCCATCCCCACGCCCCCAGCCCCCAGCCCCCAAGCCCAAGCCCCAAGCCCCCAGCCCCAAGCCCCAAGCCCCCAAGCCCCAAGCCCCAAGCCCCAAGCCCCACGCCCCAAGCCCCACGAACGCAAACGCAAACGCGAACGCAAAACGCGAACGCGAACGCAAACGCCCAAGCCCGAACCCCCGACCCCCGAGCCGCTGAACAAGTTGTTCAAGGTCGTTCCGTGCACACTGCACGAAGTGACCACACGCGGCGCGGTCCATCTCCATTGTGCCCGCGCCAACCACAAAACTGCGTCGCGCCCGATGGACGCGATGGAGACCGGACGCGCCGCGTGCGACGCTCTTCGATGGGAGTCTTTCGTCCCCAGTCACGCTGGAGGTACACGGGCCATGACGAAGCTGCACGGTGCGGGCGTCGCGTCGATCCTCGGAATGCTCATCGCGGTGGGCTGCGGCTCGAGCGAGGAGAGCAACTTCCCCGGCGAGTCGTCGTCGGGCGCGAGCGGGGGGACGTCCTCGTCCGGTGACCCCGGCGGAAGCTCGAGCGGCTTCGCGAGCTCGTCGGGCACGACGAGCGGCGGCTCGAGCGGCGCGCCGTGCGTCGGCCTCCAGTGCCAGCAGGTCGCCTGCGCCGGCGGCGGCTCGACGACCCTCACCGGCAAGGTGCTCGCGCCGACCACCGCCGAGGATCTGCCGATCTACAACGCCGTCGTCTACGTGCCCAACGCGCCGGTCGAGCCGTTCAAGGACGGCGTCGTCTGCGATCGGTGCGGGACGACGCCCTCGGGCAAGCCGGTCACGACGGCCATCACCGACGCCAAGGGCAACTTCACCCTGAAGAACGTCCCCGTCGGCAAGGATATCCCTGTCGTGATACAGCTCGGCCGCTGGCGCAAGCAGTTCGTGGTGCCGAACGTGGCCCAGTGCACCGACACTCCGCTCGACGCCACCCAGACCCGCCTGCCCAAGAACAAGTCGGAGGGCGAGATCCCCCACATCGCGCTCACCACCGGCGGCGCCGACACGCTCGAGTGCTTCTTGCGCAAGCTCGGCTTCGACGACTCCGAGTTCACGAACCCCGACAAGGACGGGCGCATCCACCTCTACCAGGGCACCTCGGGCTCGAAGATCGACGGCCAGACCCCCAACGCCACCACCCTGTGGAACGACCTCGGGCAGCTCAAGAAGTACGACATCGTGGTCCTGTCGTGCGAGGGCGACGAGTACAACAACACCAAGTCCGACGCCGCGCGCCAGGCCGTGCACGACTACCTCGACAGCGGCGGCCGCGTCTTCTCGTCGCACTTCCACTACACGTGGCTCAAGAACGGCAAAGGCATGCTGCCCAGCACCGCGACGTGGGTGAACAACGGCAACGCCGGCGACGCCGTCGCCGACATCGACACGAGCTTCCCCAAGGGCGCCGCGTTCGCGGAGTGGCTGGTCGAGGCCAAGGCGTCGACGACGATGGCGAAGGTGCCGATGACGGCCCTGCGCCGCAACGTGACGTCGGTGCCCGGCGTCGGCGGCAACGCCGAGACCTCCCGCCGCTGGATCTCGGTGAAGAACGGCGCGAACGACGACCCGAAGTTCTACTCGTTCAACACGCCGATCGGGAAGCCGGCCGACCAGCAGTGCGGCCGCGGCGTCTACACCGACATCCACGTGTCGAGCGCCGACACCCCCGGCGGGACGTTCCCCACGTCCACCTGCAAGGCGCCGGGCCTCATCCCCCAGGAGAAGGCGCTCCTCTTCCTCCTGACCGACCTCGCGTCCTGCGTGCAGGACGAGACCCAGCCCCCGCAGCCCCCGCCCCCGGTCAAGGGCCCGAACTGAACGAGCTATCCCTATAGGGATTTTGCGGCCGGGCGGGGGGGCCGGGGACCGAGGCGACCGCTCGGCGCGATCAGGCTCGGCGGCGCCGGAGCGCGCCGGCGAGCGCGAGGACACCGACGACCGCGGCGGCGAAGCCGCCGTGGCCGCCGCCGCCGGTCGCGCAGCCGCCACCGCCGCCGCCGCCGCCGCCGCCGCTGCTCGAGGCGACGGGCATGCACGCCTTCCGCGCGCCGTCCGCCTTGCACTCGAAGCCGGCGGCGCACGCGCTCGCGCTGCAGTCGTCGGCGCACTTGCCGTTCGACGCGCAGAGGTTCGAGCGGCACGCGGCGTCGCTCTCGCAGGAATCCTGGGCCTTGGCCAGCCTCGGGTCGGGGCCGCCCTCGACCCAGACCTCCGACTCCGCCTCGGTGAACGCGCGCTGGATGAGATCCTTGTGCGCGGTCGTGTGCGCGTAGAAGTTGATCGCGCTCAGGCAGCTGTACGAGGGGTTCGCCGGGTCGGGCGCCTCGCCGTTGCCGCCGCGCGAGACCACGCCGATGACGGCGCCGGTCGTGCTGTCGAGCGCGGGGCCGCCGCTGTCGCCCTCGCAGATGACCTCGCCCGTCTGGAACTCGCCGTCCGGGACCTCGAGGCCCGCGACCGCCTTCGCCGGGCCGACGGTGGCGATCTTCACGCCCGCGCGCGTCTGCCGAACGTCGGGCACCGGGGTCGCCTTCGTCACGCCCCAGCCGACGGCGGTGAAGGTCGCGCCCTTCTCCGGCGGCTTGTCGAGGCGCACCGGAGCGATCGGCACCCCCTCGATGCGACGGTCGAGCACGATCAACGCGAGGTCGTGGTTGCAGAGGTTCTTCGCGTCGTCGGTGATGATCTTGGAGCCGCGCGCCGCGGCCTTGGAGGCGCCCTCGATCCGCTTCGGCCCGGTGAACACGAGCATCTCGTTCGCGGGGAAGTCCTTGGTGATCGTCCCGCCCGCGCTGCCCTTGCCGGCCATGTCGCAGGCGAAGCCGTCGCCCGACGTGTCGGACACGCAGTGGCGCGCCGTGAGGACGACGTTGGCCGCGAGGAGGGTGCCGGTGCACGACTGGATGCCGCCGCCGACGTACCGGTCGAGCCGCACGACCGCGTCTTGCGCGGCGTCGGAGGCCTTGCCGGCGATGATCGGCGACGAGGTCCGTGACAGGGGCTCCGCCGGCCCCTCCGTCGATCCGCACGCTACCGCGAAGAGCACGAGGCCAACTGCTCCCCCGAGGAAAGGAGACCGCATCGATTCAGAATAGCGCACCCCTCGAAAATCGCCGGTGCAGGATTCGTGGGGTGGGGCCTCGATGGACCACCCTCATCCATCCATCCATCCTTCCTTCCATCCTTCCTTCCTTCCATGCTTCCCATGCTTCCCGTGCTTCCCGTGCTTCCCGTGCTTCCCATCCTTCCCATCCTTCTTTCGTCCCACGTGCCCGTGCGGCCACCCGGCGTGGCCATCCCGCGGCGTCCCGCGCCGTCCCGCGAGGCGCGTGGGGGGCCGGGCGAAGGGCGCGGGGCCACGGGCGTCGGCTTGGCCCGCGCGGGACGGCGAGATTCGAGGACACGCCCGAAGGCCCATGGTAGATCGCGCCTCGTCATGCTCGACATCGCGTTCATCCGCCAGAATCCCGACGTCGTCCGCGCGGCCATCACCAACAAGCGGCTCGCGCTCGATCTCGACGAGCTCCTCGCCGCCGACAAAGAGCGCCGCGAGACCATCGCCAAGCTCGAACAGCGGCGCGCCCGCAAGAACGAGATCGCCGCCGCGATCCCCAAGGCGAGCAAGGAAGAGCGCCCCAAGCTCATCGAGGAGGGCAAGGCGGTCAAGACCGAGCTCGAGACGCTCGAGCCCGCGCTCACCGCGATCCAGCGGCGCTACGACGACCTCATGCTCCGGGTCCCGAGCGTCCCGCGCCCCGAGGTCCCGGTGGGCAAAGGCGAGGAGGACAACGTCGAGATCCGCAAGGTCGGCACCCCGCGGGTGTTCGAGTTCGAGCCCAAGGACCACGTCGCGCTGATGACCGACCTCGGCCTCGTCAACTGGGACGGGCCGCGCCGCTACGCCGGCGGGCGCTCCTACGCGCTCGTGGGCATGGGCGCGCTGCTCGAGCTCGCGGTCACGCGGCTCGCGGTCGACACGCTCGTCGAGCGCGGCCTCACGATGGTCATCCCCCAGGTCATGGTGAAGGAGCGGGCCCTCACCGGCACCGGCTTCTTCCCCCTCGGCCGCGAGGAGGCGTACGAGATCGGCGCCGACGAGATGTTCCTCGTCGGGACGAGCGAGGTCCCCCTCGTCTCGATGCACTGCGACGAGACCCTCGAGCTCGCCCAGCTCCCGATCCGCTACGCCGGCATCTCGCCGTGCTTCCGCCGCGAGGCGGGCGCGTACGGCAAGGACACCCGCGGCCTCTACCGGGTGCACCAGTTCACCAAGGTCGAGCAGGTGATCTTCTGCGCCCCCGACGAGGAGGTCGCCGAGAAGGAGCACTACCAGCTCCTCGCCAACGCCGAGGCCATCCTCGCGAAGCTCGAGATCCCCTACCGCGTCGCCATCGCGTGCACCGGCGAGATCGGCCTCGGCCAGACCCGCAAGCACGAGGTCGAGTCGTGGATGCCGGGCCGCAAGGCCTACTCCGAGACCCACTCCTGCTCGACGCTGGGCGACTTCCAGGCCCGCCGCTCCAACATCCGCCTCCGGCTGGCCGACGGCTCGCTCGGCTATCCCTACACGCTCAACAACACGGCGATCGCGAGCCCGCGGATCCTCATCCCGCTCCTCGAGAACCACCAGAACGACGACGGCTCGGTCACCATCCCGAAGGCCCTCCGCCCGTACCTCGGCGGCGTCGACGTGATCCGCCCCAAGCGCTGACGGGGAGGCGTCCGGCGCGCGCGCCGGACGTCACCGCGTCTTCTTCGGCTTCACCCGCAGGCGCTTGGCGCGCGGATCGCTGTCGTCGAGCTCGTCGGGCACCGCCGACAAGCGCGCCGGCGCGTGGACGGCGCTGCCGAGCGTCGTCGCGGCCGACGCGCCCGCCGTCGAGGCGCCTGGCTCTTCGTCGCCACCGCGGCGGAGGTAGAAGAAGAGCAGCGTCGGCACCAAGAGCGACACGGCGGCCACGGCGACGACGAGCGCGACCCAGCGCCCCTGCGAGGGCGGCCGCGCGCTCGTGTCGATCCCCTGCGGGAGGCTCGACCACGACGGCGGGGACTGCTGGATCGTCGGCAGCTGCACGTCCCCGCGGAGCGCCGCCTGCGACGGAGGATCGAAGCGCGGCGGCTCGAACGCGATCCCCTCGCCGTCGCTCGTGAGCGGCGGCAACACCGGGATCGCGGCCGACACCGGCATCGTCGCCGCGAACGCCGACACCGATCCCGGCGCGCCCCGCGGGGCCGCGGGCCGCGGCCCGTTCGCGGCCTGGGTCGGCGCGTCGGGCGCCGACGGCGGCGGGAGGTCGGGCTCCGTCGACGGCGTCTCGAGCGCGGGCCGCGGGCGCGCCGGCGGCGCCGACGACGCGCGAGGTGGGAGCGGCGGCGGCGTCGACCGCATCGGCTCGCGGATCGGCGGCGGCGTGCTCGGCGCGCTCGCGCGCCGCGCCGGGAGCGGCTTGGGCACGTCGTTGGCCGTGCCCTTCAGCGCCTGCGCGGCCGCGCCTTTGGTCGACTCCGTGACCGCGATGCGCAGCGCGTCGGCCATGTGGCCCGGCATCTGCGCGGTCACGCTCACCACGCTGTCCATCTCGTCCGACGCGGGGTGCGCGGCGACGCGCGGCACCGACGCGATCGCTCGCTCGGCGAGCGACACGAGCGGCTCACGCATCGGATCGACGCGCGGCGCGCGCGTGGTGATGCTGTCGTCGGGCTCCTCGGCCGGGAGCGGGATCGGCCCCTTCGTCGTGAGCTCTTCTTCGTCTTCGGCCGGGGTGACCGGCGCGGCGGCGTTCGCGGTCGGCGCGTCGCTCTTGCGCTCGCGAGGCTCCGGGCGGCCCTGGGTGATCGACTGCGCCGTGATCGACTGCGCGGTGATGCTGTCTTCGGAGTCGGGCTCCGGCGGGATCGGCACCGCGGCCGGGATCCTGCCGATCGACGCGGGGACCACCGGCGAAGCGTTGAGGGCGGTGACGCTGTCCTCCGGCGGCTCGGGCTCGACCGGCGGCGGCGCGCTCGCGACGACGCTGGGGATCGCGGGGCGGGGGCGCGTCTCGGTCGGCAGGTCGGGCGCGCTCGGGGGCTCTGGCTCCTCCGCCGCGGCGGCGCTCGCGATCGGCGCGAGGCCGAGCACGGTGTGGAGCGGCGCGCGCGCGGCGCGGAGCGAGGTCGACTCGCGCCGCTTGTCGGCGTTCGGCCGCGACGGGGGCGGCGCGTCGTCGCCCTTCACCACCGGGACCTGCTCGATCTTCACCGACGCGCGCCGCGGCGGATCCGCCGAGGGCGGCGAGCGAGGCAGCGACGCGCTCTCGCGCGGGACGATCTCCCCGTACCCCGGAGTCTTGATGCGGATCGGCGCGAGGCGCTCCACCGTCGAAGCCTCGGTCGAGTCCTCGGGCTCGTCGCCAGGATCGTCCGCGACGGGCGCCGCTCTCATGTGGGCGGAGCCCGGCGGCTTCGGCCCCGGCGCACGCACCGGCGCGATCTCCTGCACCGTGCGGTCCTCTTCGTCGTCGGAGGACATACCCGACGAATAGTATCCCGTTGTGCAGGCCAACTGAAAGCGAGTGGCCTCTCGCCCCGGGAGGCCGGGCTACCTGCGCCCCAAGTGCATGTATTTGCAAACGAAGTAGCGCGCTCAAGCTCGCGGCCCTTTCGCCGTATTCGGAGGTGATGCTCCCCACCGCCCTCCACGTCGCCTTCACGCTCGCCACGACGCTCGAGCCCGCGGAGCTCGGAGGGGGCGCCACCTCGGCCCCGACGCCGCCGGCGCCGCCTCCCACCGCGTCCGCCGCCGCGCCCGCCAAGGCGCAGCCGCCCGACGCGTCGCCGACGCTGCTCGGCCCCGTGCGCCTCGGGCCCGTCATCGGCGTCGGAGCCCCGGAGG
>JAEUKG010000079.1 GCA_016794325.1 Myxococcales bacterium
CGAGCTCCGCGAGTCGTAGCGCCCCCGGCAAGAGTCGTAACCGAAGGTCCAACGATGGGCGGGGCGCGCGAACGACGAGCTCCGCGAGTCGTAGCGCCCCCGGCAAGAGTCGTAACCGAAGGTCCAACGATGGGCGGGGCGCGCGACCGACGAGCTCCGCGAGTCGTAGCGCCCCCGGCAAGAGTCGAACTTGCGACCAACGCTTTAGGAAAGCGCTGCTCTATCCACTGAGCTACGGGGGCGAGCGGCCTTTTCCATACCACACGCCCGCCCACCGACCCAAGGCCGTCAGCGGGGCGCGAGCACGTGGAGGCGGTAGGCCGGAGTCTCGAACGCGGCGGGGCGACCGGCGAGCCACGGCACGGGGCGGCCGCGATCCTCGATCAGGTGGGTGATGCCGCGCTCGCGCGCGATGCGCAGGGCTTCGCCCGGATCGCGCGTCGAGAAGAGCACCCGCTGCTCCTCCGTCGCGCGGGCGAAGTGGGGGTAGGCGGTCACCCAACGCCCGGTGCGCATCACGAAGAACTGGTGGCCGAAATACGCGGCCCAGTGCGGGTTCTCGCCGTTCCAGTGGAGGTGATCGGCGGCGATCACGCTCGCGCGGGGCGGCACCTGCTCGAGCACGGGCACGATGGGATCCGGCTCCCCGCGCGGAGGGCCGCGCCACATCGAGAAGACCGCGGTGAGGGCGAGACCCCCGAGGAGCACGGCGGTGGACGCGCGACCCGCGCGGGCCGCGGCGAAGCGGAGCCACGCTGCGATGGCCGCGAGCCCGATCGCGGCGAGCATCGCTTGCCGGCCGAAGTGCACGAACTGGAAGACGTCGAGGCGCAGCCACCCCTTCGAGAACGGGTCGAGCGGCGGCGTCACGACCGGCAGGACGCAGAGCCAGATCGCGAGGCCGACCGCGTAGCAGGCGGACGCGGCGACGACCGCCTGCGCGAAGCCCGGGAGGCGGTGACGGAAGCGCACGAGCGCGAGCGCGGCGGCGAGGCCGAGCGTCACGAAGGGCGCCGCCTCCTTGAGCACCACCGTGACGACCTCCCCCGAGAGGTTCTCGTGGTTCAGCGCGAGCGCCACCCGCTGGTCGGGACGCAAGACCGCGAGCTGGAGGACCTTGGCCACCACCGCGCTCGCCACGACCGCGACCATCGGTCCCCTCGCCCGCGTCCGGGACCACCGTCCGGCCGCGACGACCGCGCCCAGCAGGAGCACGGCGACGAGCTGCACCTCCTTGGTCACCGCGACCGCGGCGACCAAGACCAGGACGAGCGCGAGGTGCGACCACGACCGCGCGCGCGTGACGAGGAGCAGGGCGCTCAACGTGACCGGGAGGGCCACCATCGTCGACGCGTTCTGGGTGAAGAGCTCCACCCACACGAGCGTCGAGAGGCCCGTCATCGCGCCGGCGACGGGCCCGGCGCGGCGCACGCCGAACCATGCCCGCAGCCCGGCCGAAAACAGCGCGGTCGTCGCGAGCAGCGAGGAGAGCATCGTCACGAAGTAGGCGACGTGCATCGGGAGGCCGGTCAGGCGCCGCACGGCGGCGACGAGCACGAACGCGCCGAAGTAGTAGTTGGCGCGACCTCCGTGGAAGAGGAGATCGGGGATCGGCACCCCGCGGTCGGCGCCGTGGGCGAGGCTGAGCCAGAACGGCGTGTCGATCCAACCGAACGACGTGGGGTGTGGCGCGAAGAGCTGCAGCCGGTCCGCGAACCAGACCGCGCGCGCCGCGAGCGCAGCGACGCCGACGGCGGCCGCCACGTCGCCGAGGCCCACGCGGCGCGCGAGCAGCCCGGACCGGCCGAGGCGGACCGCTCCCACCGCCGCCGCCGGGCCGACGACGATCGCGAGGGCCCCGGGTGCGTGCAGAGCGCACGCGATCGCGTACGCCGCGCCGATGACGACCGCGCCGACCACGAAGCGGAGCGCGAGCGGGGCGCGCGTCGCGAGGGCGCCGAGCGTCGCGTGCCCGACGGCGAGCGCGGCGAGCCCGTACGCGAGCCCCATGATCGGCGAAGGCCACCCGTAGGCGAGCCGAAAGGCGACCTCCGCGGCGGCGAGCGCGGGCGCCGAGACGACGACGTACGTCCACAGGGAGCCGCGCGCCTCGCGGGCGCGGCCCAAGACAAGTCCAAACATCGGTCGAGCCCCCCAGGGGGTGGAGCCTCGGCCATCGCCGAGGCGGCGCCCCGCACGCAGGGCGCACGGGGCCGTTCGCGCGCCGCGAGATCGCGGCGCGAGCCACTCGAGTTCAATGGCGGGATCTCCCGCCATACAACCCGACGAAACGACGAAAAGAATCCGTGCGCGGAGGCCTACGGCGACGCGCTCAGTTGCGATACACGGACAAGGAGGAGCCGGCTCGGAGCCGACGCGGACCGCGGCGACCCCGCCGAGCGAAGCCTCGGTGGGCGGCTCGGACCGGCGACGAACGAGGAATGACGAGCCCAGGCGCTAGCAACCGGCGTGCCTTTCGGGTTTCACCGCGATTCGTGAATCCGGTGCCACAGCGACCCTGACATTGAAGTCACGGGTCGCGCTCCGCGGGTATGAGATCTCCGCGGAAATGCCGCGAGTCACGCCCGAGGACGGCGCGACGGACGCCGAGCGCCGGACCGCGCCGCCCGTCAGGGCTCGAGGGGGGTGGCGACCGGCGAGGGCGGGCGCGTGAGCCAGGGCGGCACCGGCAGGCCCTTCTGCTGGAGGAACTCGGGGTTGAACAGGCGGCTCGCGTAGCGGCTCCCGCCGTCGCACAGGATCGTGACGATGGTGTGGCCGGGGCCGAGCTTCTCGGCGAGGCGGATCGCGCCGGCGACGTTGATGCCGCTCGAGCCCCCCAAGAACAGGCCCTCGTGCTCGAGGAGATCGAACACCACCGCCACGAGCTCGGCGTCGGGGATGGACATCGGCACGTCGACGGTGAGGCCCTCGAGGTTCTTGGTGATGCGGCCTTGCCCGATGCCCTCGGTGATCGACGACCCCTCGGCCTTGAGCTCGCCGTGGGCGTAGTAGGCGTAGAGGGCGGCGCCGTGCGGATCGGCGAGGCCGATGGTGACGTCGGGCTTCTGCTCCCGCAGGTAGCTCGCGACCCCGGCGAGGGTGCCGCCGGTCCCGACGGCGCTCACGAAGCCGTCGATCTTGCCGCCCGTCTGGCGCCAGATCTCCGGGCCCGTCGTGCGGTAGTGGCCCAGGCGATTCGCGACGTTGTCGAACTGGTTCGCCCAGATCGCGCCCTCGGGCGTGACCGCGGCGTAGGCGCGGGCCAAGCGCTCCGAGACCTTCACGTAGTTGTTCGGGTTCTTGTACGGGACCGCCGGGACGAGGCGGAGCTCGGCGCCGATCTGACGCAGGGTGTCCTTCTTCTCCTGGCTCTGGGTGTCGGGCAGGACGATGACGGAGCGGTAGCCGCGCGCGTTGGCGACGAGGGTGAGGCCGATGCCGGTGTTGCCCGCCGTCCCTTCGACGATGACGCCGCCGGGGCGGAGCAGGCCTCTCTCCTCGGCGTCGAGGACGATCGCGAGGGCGGCGCGATCCTTCACCGATCCGCCGGGGTTCATGAACTCGGCCTTGCCGAGGATCTCGCAGCCCGTGCGCTCGGAGGCGCGCCGCAAACGGATGAGGGGCGTGTTGCCGATCGCGTCTTCGAAGCGTGTCATCGGAGACTCGGTGTAGCGCCGTTTCGCGGGCGGGGCGAGGGCGAACTCGCCGACGCCGGGTGGCCCGGGCCGCGAGGTCACGAGGCGCGGGGGAGCCGGACCGTGACGCGCGTCCCCTCGCCGGGGGCGGAGTCGATCGAGACCTGGCCGCCGCTCTGATGGACCGCGCCGAGGACGGTCGCGAGCCCGAGGCCCGTGCCGCGCCCGCCGAGCTTGGTCGTGAAGAAGGGGTCGAACGCCCGATCCCTCACCTCGGGCGCCATCCCGATCCCGTCGTCCTCGACCACGAGGACCGCCATCTCGCCCTCTCGGCGGGTGCGCATCGTCAACCGCCCGCCGCTCGGCATCGCGTCGCTCGCGTTGATCGCGAGGTTCATCACCACCTGCTGCAGCTGCACGGGGTCGATGCACACCGCGCCGACGTCGTCGCCGAGGGCGAGATCGAGCTGGATCTCGCGCGAGAGCACGCGGCGCAGCAGCGCGCCGGTCGCGACGAGCTCCGCGCCGAGGTCCACGACGCGGGGAGCGTGGGGCTGCTTGCGACCGAACGCGAGGAGCTTGCTCGTCAGATCCGCGCCGCTCCGGGCCGCGAGCTCGATCGCGTCGATCTCGACCGCGAGCTCCGCGGGGACCGAGGACCGCACGGCTTCGGCGGCGCAGAGGATCACCGAGATCAGGTTGTTGAAGTCGTGGGCGACCCCGCTCGCCAGACGACCGAGCGCCTCGAGCTTGGTCGCTTGGCGGAGCTTCTCCGAGACCTCGGCGAGCGCGGCCTCGGCGCGCTTGCGCTCCTCGAGCTCCCGCGTCACGTCCTCGAAGAGGCGCGCGTTCGCGAACGCGAGCGCGGCCTCGTCGGCGAGGCCCCGCGCCACGTGGGCGTCGGCGGTGTGGAACGGGCGCCGATCGACGTCGCGCACGAGGCAGAGCGCGCCCACGAGGGCCCCGCGCGCGCGGAGCGGTACGCAGAGCGCGCTCCGGACGCCGCCGTCGTCGCCCGCGAAGCCGAGATCTCGGACCGCAGCCCGCGCCTCCTCGTCGTCGACGCGCCGAACGAGCACGTTCTCCGCGCGCTCGAGGAGCTCCAGCGGCGGAGCGGCGGGGGCGAGCGCCGCGGCGGTGGCCGCGGCCAGGAGCGCGCGCCGGGTCGAGTGCCGGTGGTCGGTGGCGACGGTGACGAGCGCGCCCTGCCCGTCGCGGAGGCGGAGCGCGCACCCGTCGGCGAGGAGCTCCACCGCGCCGCGGACGACGGCGCGCGCGAGCGCCGCGGTGTCGAGGCTCGCGTCGGCGAGCTTCCACGTCACCTCGGCGCAGCGCCGCAGCGACTCGGTCTCGGCCGCGACCTCACGCCTCGCGATCGCGCGCTCGATCGCCAGCTCCACCCTCGGCCAGGGCGCCGGCAAATCGAGCCAGTCGGCGGCGCCGGCCCGCATCGCGCGGACGGCGCCCTCGACGTCGTTCGGCTGGGCGAGCATCACGACGGGGACCTCGGGCAGCGCTTGCCCGAGCTCCACCAAGAGGTCGATGCCGTCGTCGCGGGGTAGCTCGACGAGGATGGCGTCGGGCATGGCCTGCGTGGCGACGTCGCGCGCCGACGCCGCGTCGCTACAGAAGATCGCGTCGTAGCCGTTCTGGACGAGCAGAACCTCGAGCCCGCTCGGTCGCGAGTCCGTCGCGACGAGCACACATCTCCTGTCTTCGCCCCCGTCCGTCACGTGGTTCCCGACAGCGTAGGCGGAGGTCCTCCGCGCCGACATCGCCCCTCCGGGGTGATTCTGGCGGCTCCACCCAAGCCAAAAATCACCCCTTTTGGGCGATGACATCCGTTCAGTGTTCACCCCTGGGGGGTGATGGTCCTCCCGTCACCGCCCCCACTAGGATCCACGACGCCCGCCGATGCCCTCTCTGCCTACCCCAGCACCTCCGCGGGGATCACCGTTTCTGGTCGTCGAGGACGACCAGAACCTCGCGCGGGCCGTGTGTCGCCCCATCGAGAGAGTCCGGCCGTGCGTGATCGCCCTCGACTACGCCGAGGGCGAGCGCCGCCTCCGGAGCGACGTCACCTGGTGCGCGATGATCTTCGACGTGAAGCTCGGGTCGTTCTCCGGGCTCGACCTCCTGGCGCTCGCGCGGACGCTCCACCCGAACGTGCCGACGTTGCTCATGAGCGGATACCACGACAACGTCGAGGTGATGAACCGCGCGTACGCGATGGGGAGCGCGTTCGTGAACAAGCCGATCGGCATGGCCGAGATCCGGCGGATCGTCGCCGAGGGGCTCATCGCCGAGGCCAAGCTCGACGACGAGCACGTCGGCCGGACGCTCCTGCGGATCGCCACCTCGGCGAACCTCACCGGGGCCGAGGTGGAGATCCTCCTGCTCGCCCTCGAGCACGAGAGCGTGGAGGGCATCATTCGGCGCCGCGGGGTCACGTTGAACACGCACAAGCACCAGGTGCGCTCCCTCGCCGAGAAGCTCGGCGTGTCGCGGCTGAGCGAAGCGGCGCGGCTCGTGTTCACCGAGGCGAACGGCGAGCGGCGGCGCTGAGCGGCGCCGCGGTCGATGCCCATGGCCCCTCGGCGGGGTGCCGTGGCAGGATGGGCGCCGATGGCCTCGCCGACCCCGCCCGTCGTCACCATCGCGCGGTCGAGCTCGGCGGGCGCCCGGCGTCGCGCGGCCCTCGAGTGGCTCGACGCCCGGCCCGCGCACGGGCTCGCGACCGTCGTCGGGCACACGCTCGAAGCCGCCCACGAGCTCGGGTACGACGCGGCCAAGCGGCGCGGGGCGGTGTTCGGCCAGTCGCGCACGACGCTGAAGCGCCTCGCGGCCGAGCTCGCCGCGGGCCCCCTCGCCGACCGAGGCCTCGTCGCGGTGGGGCAGCTCCCGCTCGAGGCGCTCGCGGCGAGCATCGTGGTCGGAGCGACGGGCATGCTCGGCAGGTTCCAGGTCATCGCCGATCGCCCGGGGCTGCCGCGCGCGCTCACGCGCACGATCGGCGAGCTGCGCATGGAGGGCGCCGTCCCCGAGGCGCACCACGACCCGGAGCTCGCCGCGTTCGCCGCGGCCTACGAGGCCGCCCTCGCGAAGAGCCGGTTCGCCGACCTCGCGACCGTGGTCGGTCTCGCGGTCGAGGCCGCGCGCGAGCGGCCGCCGGGCGGCGCGCTCGTCCTCCTCGACGTGGCGGTCGAGCACCAGCGCCTCGCGGAGCTCGTCGCCGCCCTCGCGGCGCGCGCCGAGGCGACGTTCATCACCGTCGCGCACGGCGACGAGCGCACGTCGCGGCTCCTCGAGCGCGCGCTCCCGGGCGCCGAGATCGCCCTCGTCGAGCCGCCGGCCGCCGGGGCGCTTTCGCGGGCGCAGCGCCACCTGTTCGGCGCGGCCCCCGCGGAGAGCGCCCCGCCCGAGCCCGAGCGCGTCGAGGTGTTCTCGAGCCCGGGCGAGAGCCGCGAGTGCGTCG
>JAEUKG010000104.1 GCA_016794325.1 Myxococcales bacterium
CCACGGGCTCCGCCAGATCGTCGCCCACGCCCCCGCGCCCGAGCGCGGGGCGACGTTCACGGCCACGCAGGTCGAGGCGCTCGCGCCTCTCTACGCGCGCCCGTCGCCGCGGCGCTGAGCCGCTCGGGGGACCGCGACGCCGCCGCGAGCGGGCGCCGAGCCCGGGCCGCTCCTGTCAATTCTCGTCGTCGCCGTTCGAGCGCATCAAGCGCCGGAAGTTCGACCGATCGAGCCCCGCGCGACGCGCGGCCTCGGCGATGCTCGAGCCGGAGTCGCGCATGAGGAGCTGCACGTACGCCCGGGTGAACTCCGCGACGATCTTCTTCTTCGCGGCGGCGTAGGGCAGCGTGTTGAGGTGCTGCGCGCGTACTATGTGGTCCATGTTGAGCGCGGGCAGCGCGGTGCTGCTCTTCCGCAAGATCGGCGGGGGCTCGTCGCCGCGGATCTCCGGGGGCAGAGCGCCGGGATCGAGGACGTCGGTGGGCGACAGGAGCACCGCGCGCTCGATGGCGTGCTCGAGCTCGCGGACGTTGCCAGGCCACGGGTATGCCTGGATCAGCCGGACGACCTCCGGCCCCAGGCGCTTCACCGGCTGCTCGCCGGCGTGCTTCTGGAGGAAGTGCTCCGCGAGGAGGACGCGGTCGTCGCCGCGATCGCGCAGCGGCGGGACCCGGACGGCGATGACGTTGAGGCGGTAGTAGAGATCCTGGCGGAACTTGCCGTTCATCACCGCGCGGCCGAGGTTCGCGTTGGTCGCGGCCACGACGCGCACGTCGACGCGGCGCGCGACGTCGCTGCCGACGGGCTTGATCTCGCCGGACTGGAGGACGCGGAGGAGCTTCACCTGCGCCTGCAGAGGAAGATCGCCGATCTCGTCGAGGAAGATCGTCCCCCCGTTCGCGGCCTCGAAGAGGCCCGAGCGGTTGTTGCTCGCGCCGGTGAAGGCGCCGCGGACGTGACCGAAGAGCTCGCTCTCGATGAGGTCGTCCGGGATGGCGGCGCAGTTGACGGCGACGAGCGGCTTGTCGGCGCGCTGCGATCGCAGGTGGAGCTCGCGCGCGATCAGCTCCTTGCCAGTGCCGCTCTCGCCGAGGACGAGGACGGTCGAGCCCGAACGAGCGACTCCGGCGATGAGGCGGTAGACGTCCTTCATCTGCGTGCTGTGGCCGAGGATGCGGCCGAACGGCTCGTCGTTCTCGATCGGGGGCACCGGCGTCGGCGTCGCGGGGCGCGCCTGCGACGCGCCGAGGATCGCGCGCACGAGCTGATCGGGCGTGACCGGCTTCGGCAAGAGGCTGTACGCGCCTGCCTTGATCGCGTCGACCGTCCCGATGACGTCGGCGAAGGCCGTCATGAAGATCACCGGCGGCGAGTGCTGGAGCTCACGGATGCAACCGAGGAGCTCCATGCCGCTCATGCCCGGCATGCGCATGTCGCTCACGACGACGTCGAAGGGCTCGGTCTCGAGGCGGCGCAGCCCCACGTCCGCGCGCCCCACGCACTCGACCAGCATGCCGTGGTGACGCAGCATGCGCGACACCGTGCTGAGCACACCGGGATCGTCGTCGACTACGAGGACCTTCGTACTGTCTTGCATCACTACCTCTCTCAGGCCGCCATCAGCTCGCCCTCGTCCGCGAGGTCCGTCCGGAGCCTCCGCGTAGCTTGGGCGTGAAGTTGCGACACCCTAGCCTCGCTCAGTCCCAGGGCCAACGCAATCCCCTTCGAGGACACGTCGTCGAAGTATCGCATCTCGATCACCATGCGCTCACGGGTGGGGAGCTTGCCCACAGCCGCGCGCAGCTCCGCACGGATGGAGCCGGTCTCCGCGTCTTCGTGAGGACCAGGTTGCGAGGCGGCGAAGCTCGTACCCGGCGGCAGGTCGTCGATGCTCACCACGGACACCGACGCTTCGCCGGTCTTCCGCTGCTGAGCTCGCCGGCGACGAGGGATCCAGTCACCGCGGCGGAGCTCGTCGACGATGGAGCCGCGCACGCGGATCTTCACGTACGCGAGGAACATCTCCTGGCAGGGCTGGTTGTTGGTCCGCAGGGCGTTCAGGAGCCCGAGCGCGCCGGCGGCGAAGAGGTCGTCACGATCGACGTTCGGCGGGACGCGCCGCGCGAACTCGGCGACGATGCGGCGGACGATCGGCAGGTAGCGAGCGACGTCCTCCGAGGTCACGGGGCGGCAGTCCTTGCTGGAGTCGGTCTCTGCGATGCGGATCGTCTCGGTCTGGCTCATGTTGCCCTCCGGAGACCCGTCATTGCAGCCGTCGTGCCGCCTCAGCCTCCTCCGTAGCGCGGCCCAATTTCGTGTGATTTCGCGGGAGGTGGAGGGCCGGGCGTCATGTTCGTGGCAATGGCCGCGTGACGCTGCCGAAGACGTGACACCACGCCGCTCACCGCTCGTCGATCGCCAAGTCGGCGACGAAGCGGGCGTTGTCGCTCCGCAAGCCGGCCGGTCCGCGGAGCCCCCGCACGAAGGGCTCCACCGAGCCCTCCCACGCGACCACTCCGTCGGCCTCGACGCGCAGCCGGCCGCCTTCGATGCGCGCGCGGAGCTCGTGGTCGCCGACCTCGAGCGGCGGGATCGGAGCGCCGGCCTCCGGGCGCAACGTCGCGTAGCCCTCCGCGCCGCACTCGAGGCTGAGCGAGCGCCCGGGGTTGCGCTTGGCTTGGACGTGGATCCCGCCGCCGGGGCCGGCGCGCCACATCGCGTAGATCACGTTGCAGCCGTCTCGGGCGAGGAGCTTCAGCCCGACCTGGGTGCGCACCTCGCCCGACGACAGGGGCGCACGTGCCGCGGTGGGGCCGAGGTAGGTGAAGCGGAGCGCGGCGACGGCGCCGCTCCCACCTCGCGCGACCGCGCGCACGGTGGGCTCGTGGACGTCGACGCGCCCGTCAGCGCGGGCGGTGACGTCGCCGCGCGTGACGGCCAGGTCTTGTCGGGAGAGGTGCCGCGTCGTCGGCCCGGGGGCGGCGGCGGGGCGCGGCTCGCAGGCGAGCGACGCGACGCCGGCGAGGGCGAGGGCGAGGGGGCCGAGCCGCCCGCGCTCCTTCACCGGCCCGCCGGCACGCGGTCGATCTGGAGCGAGGCCGCGTTCGGACCGAGCGACTTGTCGAGGTCGGCGACGTGGGCCACGAGGTACGCCCGCTCCGCCTTCACGGGGACGATGCTCAGCCACATCAGCTCCGCCGCGGTGTGCGCCTTGTCGCCCTCGACCGCGGCGACGACCTTGTAGCGCGCCTCGAGGTCCCCGAGGACGAGGTCGAGCTGAGCGAGGCGCTCGACCTCGGCCCGCCGCAGCTCGCGAAGCTCGCGCACGAGGTCGACGGCGCGGTGGGTGGAGGACTCGAGCGAGAAGTAGGCGGCGTCGGCCCGCGCCTCGACGGCGCGCTCGTCGGCGCCGGTCTGCCAGAAGTAGCCGGGGTTCAAGGTGATGGTGACCATCCCGAACGCGGGGATCGGCTGCGACTGCCCGAAGACGCGGTCGTAGCCGCCGCGCACCGTCACGTCCCACGACGCCGACTGTCGGATCGCGGCCTGGCGACGCTCGACCTCGCGCTCCTGCGCGCGGAGGCGCGCGACCATCTGGTCGATGGGCTCGGCCGGCGGGGTCATCTTGGTCTGCGCCGCGCGGAGCTTGCCCGACGTGTCGGTCTCGGCGGCGTGGAGCGCGTCGACGCGCATCGCGATCCCCTCGAGCTCCTCGACGGTGATGCGCGAGTCCTGGAGCGACTTTCGAGCGCGCGCGAGCATCGCGTCGGCGTCCGGCATCGCCCCGCGCAAGACGGTCTGCTTCGCGGCGAGCGCGGGCGCGCTCGTCCCTTGGTGGTGCGAGTAGGTGAAGGCGAGGAGCTTGGTGAACGACTCGTAGCGCGCGCACTCGGCCTCGGCGGCCTTGCGCACGGTGAGTCCGCGGTAGAGGCCCGAGAACGTGTAGGAGACGCCGGCGACGAGCCGCGGCGAGGTCGGGGCGGAGCTGCCTCCGCCGGAGACGTCGTTGCCGTTCGTCAGGCCGCCGGACGCGAACAGCGCAGGGGAGAGCATCGGCGCGGACGTGGACGAGGCGACGGCCCCGACGTAGCGGCAGTAGGCCTCGGCGGCGGGCTTGACGGTGTCGGGGCCGACCGGCGCCGAGGGCGGAGCCTCGGCGGCGGCCTCGGCGGCGAAGAGCGTGAAGAGCGAACAAGCGGCGAAGAACGGAAGCTTTTTCATGGCTGAAGTGCTCCTTGGGTGCATCAGAGCAAGAAGGGAGCCCGGCCGACGTGGAGGACTGGCTCCTGGGCCGAGTGGATGTCGTCGAGCTCGAGGCCGACCATCTGCCCGCGCAGGTCCATCTTCTGGAGGGGGTGCGCCCCGGTCACCTCGCCGTCGAGGGCCTTGCCGACCTTCCCCACCCGGCGGCACACGACGATGTTCAAGCGGCACGCGTAGATGGCGCTGCCGGGCTTGGCGTTCGCCATGTTGTCGTAGGGCACGAAGGCGATGCTGAGGTGGTGGTCGCTCGCCTTGAGGTGGGGAGTCTCCTTGATGGCGGCGATGATGGCGTCGTAGCGGGCGAGGTTGCCGTCGATCGAGGCGATGCCCTCCTTGAGCGCGGCCTGCGCGTCGCGGGCGCGTTGGCCGGCGAGCACCGAGAGCTCGTATTCGCGCCAGGCGGTCAGCGCGTCGCGGCTCACCTTCGCGGAGTCGGCGGTGGAGGGCAACGAGCCCACCTGCGTCGGGGTGCGGAGCGTGTCCGAGAACAGCGAGAGCGCGCCGGCCTGGCGCCCGAGGGAGCTCACCTGGTCGTCGAGCATCGTGCCGCGCTCGCTGAGCCCGAGGTTCACGTTGGCGAGCTCGGCGATCTGGAGGTTGCCCTTGATCATGTCGTCCTTGGAGATCAAGTGCGCGGCGTACATCTCCGTGAGCCGGTCCTTCGAGAGGTCCGAGAAGCTGCCGTTGGCGGCCGCGATCTCCTGGCCGGTGCTGGCGTACGACTTGCGCAGCGCGTGGAGCTTGGCGAGGCTCGTCTTGCGGTCGGCGACGTCGGCCTCGAGGGCTCGCGCGAAGCCGCGCTGGAACTCCTCCTCGGCGACGGCGGTGCGCTCGGCGTCTTTCAGCCTCGTGGCCATGTCGAGGCGCTGGGCGGCGAGCGTGTCGCGCATCCCTTGCTGCTGCGCGAGCTGCGCGGTCAGCTCGAGGACGCGGCGATCGCCGGGCGAGAGGATCACCGGGGCGATCCAGCTCGAGCTCCCGTAGTAGAACAGCGTCATCACGACGTACGAGAAGAGACCGCCGAGGATCCCGAGCAGGATGACGAAGCCGGCGACCTTGTACGACGAGACGATCAGTTTCCTCAGCATGACCGAACACTCCTGTGGCTAAGTGGGCCCGTAGACGACGAGCGACGAATCAAGATGCCGCTTTGGCGCGGCGGACGACGACGTGGGAGTCGTCTTGGTCTGTGTCGCCGACCGAATCCTCGACCGCGCGCACTCCCGACACGGGGGGCGCGGTGACGACGGCGGCGCGGATGCCGGAGACGGGCTCGGAGTCGGCGGGCGGCATCGAGCTCGTGAGGCGCACCGAGTTGGCGGGGACGCCCAGGCCG
>JAEUKG010000116.1 GCA_016794325.1 Myxococcales bacterium
CTCCGCCCCGTATTTGACGACCACGCCCGCGAGCAGCGCGCCGTAGTCCTCACCGGCGAGGGACGGCAGGCCCACGCGCGGCTTCGCGAAGTAGCGATCGAGGGAGCGGAAGTACATCTCACCCGGGCTGACGTCGAACACGCGACGGCCGAGGAGCGCGTCGGCGATCAAGACCTTGTGCTCGGGGATGACGTTCCAGAACACGACCGCGCGCGGGTCGTGCTCGTCGACCACGCGCACGACGTCGTCGGCGGTGAGCTTGGGGTCGTGCGCCCCCGCGCGCCGCGCGAGGTCGACCGGGACCCCGCTCGCCTCGAGCGCGGCGAGGCCCGGCGTGCGCCGCTCGGCGCGCTCCTCGAGGACGACCGCTCGGCACGGCACGCCGCGGAGCGCGAGCGCGCCGAGGAGGCGGCGGGCGCTCGTCTGGGCTCCGCCGGTCGAGAAGTTGTTGGTGACGAGGACCACGCCGCGCCCGTCGCCGGCGGGGCGCGGCCGCGACGCGCGGGCGTAGAGCGCGCCGTGCCGCGCGGCCATCGCCGGCACGCCGAACGCGTGGGGGAGTGACGGCGAGGCCGAGCCCACCCCGAGGACGGCGTCGGCGAACCCCTCGGGCGCGGCGTCGGGATCGAGGAGTGTGCATGCATCATACACACTTCCGAGCTCCTCGCTGCCGCCGACGCGGGTCGCGACGAGCGGCAGGCCCGCGGCCCGCGCCTCGAGGTGCGCGAGGCTGAGCCCTTCGAAGTCGCTCGTCGAGAGGAAGACGTCCGCCGCCGCGAGCCACCGCGGGACGTCGGCGCGCGGGCCGACGCGGTGCGCGCGGGCCGACACGCCGGCGCTCGCGATCGCGGCCTCGAGATCCCGCACCGCCGCCTGCGCCACGTCGTCGTTGCCCGCGAGCCCCCCGACGAGGATCCAGTGCGCGTCCACGCCTCGCCTCACGAGCTCGGCGACCACCGCGGGCGCGCGCTCGAGGCGCTTCTGCGGCCGCGCGTTCGCCACCGTGACGAGGACCAGCGCGTCCGCGGAGACCCCGAGCTCGCGCCGCACCTCGGCGCGCGCCCCCTCGGGGGCGGCCGGCGGAGGCTGGATGCCGTTCCACGCCGTGCGGATCGGCGGCTGCGCCTCGCTGGCGCGGAGCGCCCTCGCGGTGGCGAGCGAACAACCGAGCACGAGCGCGGCCGCCGGCCCGAGGGTCGCGTAGCCGGGAGGCCACCCCGCGCGCGCGTTGTGGGCCGTCACCACCACCGGGGGCCCCGCGCGACCGAGGGCCTCCACGTCGGCGCCGTCGAGGAGGTGCGCGTGGACGACGTCGGCGCCCCAGCCGATCGCGGCGCGAGCGACGAGGTCGAGGCGCTCGCCCCGCCCGCGCGCGCGCTCGTAGAGGAGGAGCGCGCCGGGCGGCGGCGGAAACGCCTCGCGGCGCGGGCGGTCGAGGACCGCCAGCCTGGCCTCCACCCCCGCTCGCGGGAGCGCCGCGAGGAGGTCGATCACCACCCGCTCGGCGCCGCCGCGGTGGAGGCTCGTGACCAGCAAGACGGCGCGGAGCCGCGCCGAGACCGCGACGTCGAGATCGCCCACCACCACGACCCGGTGCGCGCGCGCGAGCGACCTGACCGCCTCGCCGAGCGTGTGGCCCTTCGCGAGCGCCTCCGCGAG
>JAEUKG010000126.1 GCA_016794325.1 Myxococcales bacterium
TCTACGGGTGTCTCCACAGCCAAATCATAGCTCTCGCGCGCGCCCATACCCGGCTGGCGCGTGACGGCCCCCGGCCGGCGCTGCGCCGCTACCGCGCGGGGCCGGTGCGGATCTCCACCTCGAACGGGTCCCACAGCTCGAGCTCGTCGCCGTCGACCTTCACCACGAAGGCGCGCTGGTCGTCGCAGAGGCCGCGGGGGGACACGAGCGCGCCCGTCTTCATGTCGAACTTGTAGCCGTGCATCGGGCAGAGCACGCAGCCGCCGCGGATGTCGCCCTCCGAGAGGCTCGCCCCGGCGTGGTTGCACGCGTCCTCGATCGCGCAGTAGTCGCCGCCGACCTTGGCCACGAGCACGTCGAACGGCGGGTACGCGACGCGGACGAGCGCGCCGCCGTCGACCTCGCTCCGCTTGATCCGCCCGACGAGCTTCAATTCGGGACGCCGCCTCCGCCCGAGCGCCCGAGCGCGCCCTGCTGGCGCGCGAGCTCGGCGATCACGACGCGCACGCGCTCGCGCGGGTTCGTCTCCTCGAGCATGCGCAGCCGCACCTCGGGGTCGATGACGAGCTGGTGCGCGCACGCGTCGGCGAGGGCGCCCGCGTCGAGCTGGCGCGGCAGCCGCAGGTGGAACGTCGGGTCGTGCCGCTTCACCTCCGAGGCGAACGCGGTCGCCGCGCTCACCAGCGCCACCTTCTCGTGCTCGGGGACGGCGATCGGCCGGTCGGCGAGCACCGTCGCGTGCGCGCGACGGTACGGCGGCGCGAAGGGGAGCTCGTCGAGGAGCACGCGCGCCTGGCCGATGACGAGGATGTTCGAGCGGCCGTCGGAGAGCGGCTCGTGCTCCACGATCGTCCCGACGCCGGCGACGCGCGCGATCGGCGGGTGGGCGGCGTTCGGGGGCGCGAGCGCCGGCGGCGAGAGCACCGCGATCGCCATCATGCGATGGCCCGCGAGGCAGTCGCGGAGCATCGTCCGGTAGCGCGGCTCGAAGATGTGGAGCGGCAGGCGCGCACCCGGCAAGAGCACCACCTGCGGCAGCGGGAAGATGGGCAGCTCGCTCAGCGCCTCCTCCATCCGCTCCAAGGTGTGCGCTTCGTCCGTCACGGCTCCTCCTCGACGCTCACGGCCCGAACATCTCGACCGCGCTCGAGTTCATGCTAGCGGGAGCGTCGAGCGCGAGGAAAACGATCGTGCGGGCGACCTCGTCCGGGCCCATCTGCGGGGGGAACCCGCTGCCGGCGAGCATGTCGGTGTCGACCGAGCCCGGCAGCACGCTGAGCGCCGACAGGCCGCTGCCGCGCAGCTCTTCGGCCAGCGATTTCGCGAATCCCACAACTCCCCACTTCGATGCACAATAGGCGCTGAGCCGCGGCGTCCCGAGGGTGGACGAGATGCTCGCCACGAAGACGAAGCGGCCCGACCCGCGCGCGCGCATCGACGGCAAGAGCGCGCGGGTGACGAAGAAGGGGCCCGAGAGGTTGGCGGCGAGGGTCGCGCTCCAGTCCTCGTCGCTCGTCGCCTCGACGCTCACCCGCCGCGCGATCCCGGCCGAGTGCACCACCACGTCCGGCGCGCCGAGCACCGCCTCGACCGCGCGCGCCGTCGCCTCCACGCGACCGGCGTCGCCGACGTCGCAGGGGAACGTCTCGACCCGCACGCCGCGCGCGCGCGCGAGCTTGGCCGGCTCGGCGAGGTTGTCGGCGGTGAGGCCGACGAGGGCGAGATCCACGCCGCGCGCCGCGAGCGCGAGGGCCGTCGCGCGGCCGATGCCGCGGCCGGCCCCGGTGACGAGCGCGACCGTCACGACCCCACCCCCGCGAGCCGGGCGACGTCGGGCGGCGGCGACCCGCGCACCGCGAGGGTGTCGAGCGTCGCGCCGTGGGCCCGCTCGCCGCGCGCGGTGAGGCACGCGTGAGAAAGATGCAGTCTACACGCGACCCAGCGCGGCCGGAGCGCCTCGAAGAGGCAGCTCGCCGCCTCCTCCCCCACCGTCTCCTGGAGGGTGAGGCGACGCGCGAACGCGTCGACCACCGCCGCCACCGCGCCCACGCCGACGATGCGGCGGTCGGGCTCGAAGAGCACGGTGGCGTGGCCTTGCGCGACCATCAAGTGGTGCGGGCAGGTCGTCGTGACGGGGGCGCCGCGCAGCGCCACGATCGACCCCGGCGCGGACGGGGCGGCGAGCTCGATGACCTCGGCGCGGAGCGCGGCCGCGGGGTCGACGTCGTAGCCCCGCGTGAGCTCGTCGCCGAAGGCGCGGGCGACGCGGTCGCCCGTCCCGGCGAGCTCCCCCGCGCTCGGATCGAGCCCGAGGGCGCTGAGGAAGTCGCGGATGGCGCGGGCCGCGGCCGCGTGGTCGACCGACCTTCGGGGCATGATGGCTCGAGCGTAGTCTCAGCCTCGCATCGCGTCCATCGGGTCGACGATGGCGGCGCGCCACGCGGGCACGACCGCGAGGAGGACGAAGGGCCCCATCGACAGCGCCGCGATGCCCAGGATCTCGGCGACGCCGACCGCGGGCGTGAGCGGCGCCTCGGGGTAGAGCACGCTCCAGCCCACCAGCGCTCCGCGCAAACCAGGCGCCCCGAGCACGAAGATCCAGCCGTACGCGAGCACGAGCCCGAGCAAGGTCGCGAGGCCCGAGACCACGAGCGACTCGCCGAGCTTCACGAAGAGGACGTCCCGCGTCGAGAAGCCCACCGCCTTGAGGATCGCGATCTCCTTGCGCTCGGCGGGCCCCATGCCGCTCAGCCGGTCCCACGCGAGCACGAAGAGCGCGAGGAGCGCGGGGATGCACGCTGCGAGCACGAGCCCCGACCGACGGCCGTAGGCGAGCTCGTACACCCGCTGCATGCTCGCCTTGTCGACGACGCGCGCGTCGGGCATCCCGTCCGAGATGGTCTTGACGAGGACCCGCGTCTCGTCGGGGTTCTTGACGTCGACGGCGAGGTCCGTCGCCTCGCCGGCGGGCACGCCGAGGACGAGCCGCGCGTCGGCCTCGTCGCAGAAGATCACGTCGGCGGCGTAGAGCTCGACCGCGGAGCCGAAGGCGCCGACGACCTTGAGCGGCGGCGCCTTGCGATCGGCCGACGGCAGGGTGAGCTCGTCGCCGTCCCGCAGGCCGAGGAACTTCGCGAGGTCCTTGCCGAGGACCATCTCGTGGGCGCCGGGCGTGAGGTCGCGCCCGCTCACGAGCGCGGCCGCGAGATCGCCGCGCTGCGCGCCTTCGGGCGAGACGCCGACCACCGTGACGTTGCCCGAGAGCGCGGGCAAGAAGACGTAGCCCCACACCCGAGGGCGCACCCGCGCGACCGAGGGCATCTTCGTGATCGCAGCCCCCGCGCTCTCGGGGATCGTCCGCGGGCGCCCGCCGACGAGCTTCTGCACGACGATGTCGGGCATCGCCGCGCGCGCCCTCCCCGCCTCGGCCCGGAGCGACTCGGTGAGGAAGAGCACGCCCGCGAGCAACGTGACCGCGAACGAGAGCCCGACGAGCAGCGCCGCCGTCTTGGCGCGACGGCGCCCGAGCGAAGACGCGGCGAAGGCGAGGTGGCGCGCGTTCACGGCCGCGCCCCCGCGCCGGCGAGGAACCGCGGCGGCGCGATCGCCCCCGCGGGGTCGGGATCGGGCACGGCGGGGCCGTCGGCGAACGCGCCCCAGGGCTCCTCGAGCGACGGCGCGCGCAGCCACCGCGACCCGCCCGAGAGCGCGAGATCGCCCGAGGGGAGCCGGACGGCGACGGCGGCGATGGCCGCGGCGTCGCCGCTCCGCGAC
>JAEUKG010000139.1 GCA_016794325.1 Myxococcales bacterium
GCGCGCGCGTCACTCCCCCACCATGACCGAGGCGACGCTCCGACCCTGGCAGAGCTCCCAGAACTTGTCGGCGATGGTGCTCGCCTCGAGCTTGGCTTGCCCCTGATCGAACGCGGTGCCCTTCACCGCCGCGAGGACCACGACCTCGCCGACGTACACGCCGTCGGAGGCGAGCTTCTGCGCGAGGAGGCCGGTCGCCTTGTGCTGCGCCGCTTTGCCCACCGCGAGGCCCATCGCGCCCCACTGGCAGGCGATCGCGTCGATCTTCGGATCGTAGCTCGAGAGGCCGCCGCCGGTGACGAGCACCGCGCCCTTGTTCGCGGTGAGGTCGGCGTGCGCCGCCTGCACCGCCGCCACGAGCCCCGTCACCGCGACGTCGAAGACGGCCCGCAGCTCGGCGTCGGGCGACTTGGTGAGGTCGCCGGCGCCGCCGCCGTAGGCGTTGTAGTGGATGACCGTGATCGGCCCGAGGGCGCCACGCACGTCGCCGAACGTGCGCCGCACCGCGGCCGGGTCGGCGAGATCGCACGGGAACGCGGTCGCCTCGACGCCCGCGGCCACGAGCGCCTTGGCGCCGGCCTCGAGCTTCGCGGGCGTGCGCGCCACGAGCGCGACCTTGTACCCCTCGCGGCCGAACCGGCGCGCGACGGCGTCGGAGATCCCGGTTCCGTATCCGCAAATGACGATGGTGGGCTTCATGGGCTGTGTCTCCTCTTTCGGGTCTTCGGACGCGGCGCGTCGACTATCTCTTACGGTATATTCCGGATCACCGGGCGAGCGCGCGGACGACGGCGGGCACGAGGTCGGCGATCTCGCTCGCGAAGAGCCCGCGATCGCCGTGGGCCTCGGCCCAGCGGTCGCCGGCCTCGCCGTGGACGAAGGCGCCGGCGAACGCCGCCTCGAACGGGTCGAGGGCGCAGGCCATCGCGGCGACCACGCCGGCGAGGACGTCACCGGAGCCGGCGGTGGCGAGCGCGGGGTTGCCGGCGGTGACGACGACGACCCGGCCGTCGGGCGCGGCGACGAGCGAATACGCGCCCTTGAGGATCACCACGGCCTGCGTCTCGCGGGCGGCGCGGCGCGCCCACCCGAAGCGGTCCTTGTCGATGTCGTCCGCCGTCACGCCGAACAGGCGCGCGAGCTCCCCGGAGTGCGGGGTGAGGATGGCGACGCCCCGGCCGGCGCGGAGCTCGACGTGCCGCCCCGCGAACACGGTGAGCGCGTCGGCGTCGACCACGATCGGCCCCGGGAAGGTCGCGAGCGCGTGGTGCACGAGCGAGGCCGCGTCGGCGCCGGTGCCGAAGCCGGGGCCGAGGACGAGCGCGCGCTTGCCGGCGGCGGCGCGGTCGAGCGACGCCCTCCGCTCGGCGTCGGAGTCGCCTTCGATGGAGGCCGTCATGAGCTCGAGCACCGCGCCGCTCACGGCCGCGACCGACGACGGCCAGCTGACCACCGTGCACGCGCCGGCCCCCGCCCGCAGCGCGCCCCGCGCCGCGAGGAGCGGAGCGCCGGACTTGCCGGGCGATCCGCCGATCACCGCCACGTGCCCGGCGCGGTACTTGTGGGTGCTCTCGGCGCGCGGGCGGAGGAGCGCCGAGACGTCGCTCGGCTCGATCGCCATCGCCGCCGGCATGTCGGCGAGGTCGGGCGGGACGCCGATGTCGACGACGCGGAGCTCGCCCGATCGCTCGGCGCCGGACGCGGTCATGTGCCCGAGCTTCGGGTGGGCGAAGGTGACGGTGAGGTGCGCGCGCACGCACTCGCCCATCGGGACGCCGGTGTTGGCCGAGAGGCCCGACGGGACGTCGAGGGCGACGCGGCGCGACGTCGCGAGGTTCATCGCCCGCACGAGGTCGGCGTATTCGAGGGCGACCGGGCGATCGAGGCCGGTGCCGAACAGCGCGTCCACGACCACGTCGCACTGGTCCATCGCGCGCCGGAGGGTGTCGAGGGTGCCGCCTCCCACCGTGCCGCCGACGCCGACGAACGCGTCGCGGTTGACGCGGGCGTCGGTGGTGAGCCGCTCCTCGCCGCCGACGAGCCACGCGACGACGCGGGCGCCGCGGGCGTGCAGGTGGCGGGCGACGACGAAGCCGTCCCCGCCGTTGTTCCCCGTCCCGCAGACGACGACCGCCTTCTTGCCGTCGGCGCTGCCGCCGAAGACCTCGCGGGTGATGACGTCGGCGGCGCCGCGCCCCGCGTTCTCCATGAGCACGATCGAGGGGACGCGGCACTCGGCGATCGCGCGAGCGTCGAAGGCGCGCATCTGCTCGCGCGAGAGGACCGGGATCACGCGCCCTCCAGGATGACGACCGCGGCCGCGACGCCCGCGTCGTGCGAGATCGAGACGTGCCAGCGCGTGGCGCCGGCGTCGGTCGCGGTCTTGATGGCGTTGCCGCGGAGCTCGAGGCGGGGTCGGCCCGAGGGCGCGCGCCGCACCTCGACCTCGTGCCAGCCGACCCCGCGCGCGCCGTCGAGGGCCTTGGCGAAGGCCTCCTTGGTGGCGAACCGGCCGGCGAGCGAGGTGGCGAGATCACCCGTCATGTCGCCGCGCTCCGCCTCGCTGCAGATGCGGGAGAAGAAGCGGTCTCCGTGGCGGTCGAGCGCGCGCCGCATGCGCTCGATGGAGCAGACGTCGATGCCCAGGCCTACGATCATCGGCCGCCATGCTACCCGCCTCGCTCCCGCGGTGCCGCCGTTTGACATACGGACTCGTATGTGTCACACCTCGATCACATACGAAGTCGTATGTACAAGGAGGCTGACGATGACGGCGACGGCGGTGATGAGCGGGCTCGGAGCGGAACCCAGGGAGAGCGCGGCGCGGGGGGCGGCGATCGCGCGGCTCGACGCGTGGCTCGACTGCGACGCGGACACCTTGCGGCGCACCTACGAGGCGGCCCGGGTGCCGCGCATCCCCGACGTCCGGGGCGCCCTGCGCGGTCGAATGCTCGCGTGGCCGGTCGCCGGCCGGCGCACGAACGCCGCGCTGCGGCTCCTCGCCGGCTCGAGCCGCTTCCCGTGGCGCGGCAAGAGCTTCTTCCCCCACGACGACGACCGCGGCGAGGGCAAGAACCGCGTCTTCTCCGATCGCCTCGCGCTCTTCCGCTTCGAGACGCGCATCGAGCGGTCTCGCGCCGGCGACTTCGACGCCGTCCAGCTCGACTACGACCTGCCGGAGAACCCCTTCTTCATCCGCGCGATCAAGGACGAGATCCGCGAGGTCGAGCCCGGGCTCTGGCTCGGGCAGGCGTACCTCCACGCCGGGGGCAAGGACACGCTCGTCCTCTACTTCGGCTTGGCCGTCCCCGCGTGAAGGCGCTCGTCACCGGGGCCGCCGGGTTCATCGGCTCGCACGTCGTCCGCGCGCTCCTCGCGCGCGGCGCGAGCGTGGTCGCCTTCGACCGCCCGGGCGCCGACGGGCGGAACCTCGCCGGCTTGCCCGTCGCCGTCGTCCACGGCGACGTCCGGCGCGCCGACGACGTGCGCGCCGCGCTCCGCGGCGTGACGCACGTGTTCCACCTCGCCGCGGTCTTCTCGCTCGACCCTCGCGACGCCGCGAAGATGATGGACGTGAACGTCCTCGGCACGGAGAACGTGCTGGCGCGCGCGCGCGAGCTCGGCGGCTGCCGGGTGGTCCACACGAGCAGCATCGCGCGCTTCGGCGGACAGGGCCTGTCGCGGAGGGCGACCGAGGAGAGCCCCTTCCGCCTCGGCCCTACGCTCGACGCGTACTCCTGGTCGAAGAACGAGGCGCACGAGGTGGCGCTCGCGGCGGCGAGGCGCGGGCAGGACGTCGTCATCACCGCGCCGTGCGGCCCCCTCGGCCCCGGTGACGTCGGGCCGACCCCCACCGGGCGGCTCCTCCTCACCGCGCTCGCGATGCCGATCTCGGCGCTCCCCCACACCGTGACCACGTTCGCCGACGTGCGCGACATGGCCGAGGCGCACGTGCTCGCGGCCGAGCGAGGCCAGGCGGGCGAGAGCTACCTCCTCGGCCACGAAGACTGGGGGACGCTCGACCTCGCCCGCGCCGCCCAGAGGGCGCGCGGGCGCTCGCGGCCCGTCGTGCGCGTGCCGCTCGTCGCCGCGAGCGCCGCCGCGTGGGCGCTCGCGGCGTGGACGGCGCGCTCGGGGGAGCCCCCGCTCTTCACCCCCGAGTCGATCCGGATCTCCCGGCTCGGATTGCGTGCAGATTGCAGCAAATCCACGCGCGCGCTCGGCGTCCGCTACCGGCCCGTCGCCCGCGCCCTCGAGGACGCGCTCGATTGGTTCGACCGCGAGGGCTACGCCGCGCGGGCGAGCGCCAGGAGATCGCCCATCGCGCGCACCGCGCCGCCGAGCGACATGAAGACGGCGTCGGCTACCAGCGCGTGACCGATGTTGACCTCCGCGAGCTCCGGGATCTTCGCGACGGGGAGGATGTTGTCGCGGGTGAGGCCGTGGCCCGCCGCGACCTCGAGGCCGAGGCGGCTCGCGGCGCGGGCCCCGGCCGCGAGGCGGTCGAGCTCGCGCGTCACCGCCGCGCCCGAGGCGTGGGCGTATTCGCCGGTGTGGAGCTCGATCTGCCGGGCGCCCATCTCCTTGGCCGCCTGGATCTGAGCCTCCACCGGGGCGATGAAGAGGCTCACCTTGATGCCCCGCAGGGCGAGCTCGGCGACGTGGGCCTCGAGCGCGCGGCCGCCGGCGACGACGTCGAGGCCGCCCTCGGTCGTGCGCTCCTCGCGCCGCTCGGGCACCAGCGTCACGACGTCGGGGCCGACGTGCTTGGCGATCGCCACCATCTCCGCGGTCGCGGCCATCTCGAGGTTGAACGTGACGCCCGGCAGCTCGCGGCGCAGGCGCTCGACGTCCTCGTCGCGGATGTGCCGCCGGTCCTCGCGCAGGTGGGCGGTGATGCCGTGGGCGCCCGCGCCGACGCAGAGCTTCGCCGCCTCGGTCGGATCCGGATAGGGCGTCCCGCGCGCGTTGCGGAGGGTGGCCACGTGGTCGACGTTGACGTGCAGGCGGATCATGGCGGCCGTTTTACGTCGGAGCCGCGCCGAGCGCGAACAGATT
>JAEUKG010000168.1 GCA_016794325.1 Myxococcales bacterium
GACTGCCGGGGAGCGGCGCGGGTGCTCCGCTCCGAACCCCGCTCGTCGCGCGCTCGGCCGGGGAGCGGCGCGGGTGCTCCGCTCCGAACCCCGCTCGTCGCGCGCTCGGCCGGGGAGCGGCGCGGGTGCTCCGCTCCGAACCCTGCTCGTCACGCGGACTGCCAAGAAGCGGCGCGGGTGCTCCGCTCCGAACCCCGCTCGTCGCGCGGACTGCCGGAAAGCTGCGTGGGTGCTCCGCTCCGAAACCAGCTCGTCGCGCGCTCTGCCGGAAAGCGGCGCGGGTGCTCCGCTCCGAACCCTGCTCGTCGCGCGCTCGGCCCGAAAGCGGCGCGGGTGCTCCGCTCCGAACCCTGCTCGTCGCGTGCTCGGCCGGCTCGCCCTGGAAGCCGCCGCTGACGGGTCGTCGCCATCGCTCTGGCCGCCGCCCTTTTCGCCGGGGAAAACGATCGCCCACGCGCCCGCGGACGAAGCGGACACCGGCGCTCAGAAGGCCGGCTCGTTGCGCGTCTCGGACAGCTCACTCTGGAAGCTGCGATGCCCGAGATCGCCCGCGGCGAACTCGGCACGGACGCGGCGGAGGAAGTAGACGATCTGCGGGCTCTTGAGACGCCCCTCGATCTCCACTTCACCGAACCGAAGGACGCGCCCGCCGTCGGCCCCGCGGGCCTCGGCCCCGGCGCCCGACGCGCCGGCGTCCGTGACGCGCGGTGCGCCGGCGTCGAGCGCGGACGCGGCGACCGGCGACGCCTTCGGCGGCTCGGCCTTCGGCTGGCTCGCGCCTCCGTCGTCGGCCGGGGCCGCGTCCTTGCGGGGCGCGGCCGGCGCGCCGCGCCGCGGTTGCGCGAGCGCCATCGGCGCGAGGGCCGCGGCCGCGGCGACGACCGCGAACAACGCCGCGCGCGCGACGAAGCGGCGCCTCACTTTGCGCCTCCGGCCGGCGCGGGCGGGGGCGCCTTCTTCTGCACGGAGGCTTGGGACATGTAGCGATCGGCCTCCGCGCGCTGCGGGTGATCGGACGGGGCCTCGCTCAGGAACCGGTCGAAATACGTCTTGGCTTCGTCGGGGCGCTTCATGAACTCGAAGAGGAGGACGCCCATGTTGAAGAGGGCGCGCACGTCGTTGGGATCCCGCTCGAGCACCTTCTCGAGGAGCTGCTTGGCCTGATCGAACTTGGCCGTGTTCTTGGCGTCGCCCTGCGCGCGCAGCACGGCCGCGAGGCCGACCATGGCCGCCGCGTCGTCGACGGCCACCGCCAGGATCGCGCGGTATTGCTCCTCGGCCTTGGCGTACGCCCCCGCGCGCGTGAGCACCGCCGCCATGTTGAGGCGGCTCGTCGTGTCGCGCGGGTCCTCCTGGGCCGCCTTCTGGAAGGCCTGGAACGCGGCAGCGTCGTCGCCGTTCGCGAGCGCGACGAGGCCCGCGGCGCGGTGCGCCGGGGCGCTCTTCGCGTTGCCGTCGAGCGCCTGCTTCACGAGGAGCTGCGCCGAGTCGCGCTCGCCCTTCGCGAGGTGGCAGAGCGCGAGCTCCGACAGCGCGGTGGGATCGCCGGGGCGACGCACGAGCACCTCGCGCGCGTTCTGGATCGCTTTGTCGAGCTGCCCCGAGTCGCGCAACGTCGTGACGTACAGCGTGCGCGCCTCGACCGCACCCGGGAACGCCTTCACGTACTCCTCGAGCCCGTCGGCGGCGTCCTTGTGCTCGCCGCGACGCCGGCGCACCTCGGCGAGCGCCACCGCCACGTCCTGCTCCGACGGCGCGATCTTCTGCGCGGCCTTGAGCTGGAGCTCGGCCGCGGCGAGCGCGCCGGTCTGGGCGTAGAGGACCCCGAGGTCGTAGCGCGCCTCCCAGAGGTTGCCGTCGATCTGAATCGCCTCCTTGAGGAGATCGATGGCCCGGGGGATCCCCTTCGGCTCCTTGGCCGCCTGGACGCCCTGCACCATCTTGGTGACGGCGAGCGGGTTCGCGGGCGGCAGGCCGGGCGTCGCGACCCCGGGCTTGGCGCCTTTGTGCTTCCCCCCGCACGCGACCATACCCGTGCACAATGCACCGATCGCGAGGGCGAGGCCGAGGGCGCGGAGGCTCACTTGCCCTTCCCCCCCGCCTTCGGCGGCGGCGCCGCAGGCTTCGGCGCTTCGTGGGCCGCGCGGCGCGGGGCGTCGATGAGGCCCGGGAGCGGGCTCGGGCCCTGGGACCGGACGTCGAAGCCGACCTCGCGCAGCGGCGGATAGAGCTCGGCGTTCAAGCGACCGAGGGCCTCGCGCATCTTCGCGGTCCACTGGTTGTAGATGCCGAGCTCGACCGCCTTCTTCCAGCCGTTTTCGTAGGCGTCGAGGCTCTTCTCCTCGATGGGCACCACGAACTCGTCGATCTGCTGCTGGTACGCCTCCTTGTCGGCGTCGGACAGGTTCGCCGGCGGGGGCGCGTCGCGCAGCGCCTTCGCGAAGGTCTCGTAGGTGCGGCCGATCTGGTAGAGCGACGCGGTGCTCCACTCGGCGACGCCCATCGACACCGTGTCGAGGAAGATCGTCGCCGCCAGCTTGAGGAGCTCGGCCTTCTGCTTCAGGCGGGCCGAGAGCTGCTTCACGTCGCCCTGGATCTGGATCTGATCGAACTTGGCGAGGACGCGCTCGCCCTCCATGTAGCGGCCGCGCGCCGCGGCGTATTTTCCGTCGGGGCCGAGCTCGCCCTTGCGCTGCTTGCCCACCGCCACGAGCTCGCGGAGCGACTCGTCGGCGCCGCGCTCGTCGCCGAGCTTGATCTGCGCGAGCGCGAGGAGCATGAGGCCCTGCGCGCGCCGGTCGGCGCTCTTGGCGCGCGCCGCGGTGCGACGGTAGAGGTCCACCGCCTCCTTGTTGCGGCCCGCGTTCTGGTGGGCGCGGCCCATCTGGAAGACGACCTCGTCGGCCTCCGGCGTCGCGCCGTGGAGCTGGAGGAACTTGTTGCCGGCGGCGATCGCCTTGTCGTGCTCGCCCGCCGCCTCGCGCAGGAGCACCGCGTTGTACGCGGCGTCTTTGCCGTGCTCGAACTTGAGGAAGTGCGGGTGCTCGCGATCCGAGAGGAGCGCGATCGACTCGTGGAACTCCGCGCTCTCGGCGAAGAGGCCCATCGACTGGAGCGTCGTCGCCGCGATCCACGCGCCCTGCGGGGCTTCGGGGCGATCGCGGTAGTCCTTGCTCGTGACGAGCTGGGCCGCCTCCTTGAGCGTCCCCACCTCGCCCGCCTTCTGCGCCGACACCGCGGCGTTGACGCAGGCCTGCGCGGCGCGCGGCTCCTTCGGGAACTCGCGCGCCGCCCGCAGGTACGCGGCGGCGGCCGCCGAGTGCTCGCCCGCCGCCGCCTTCTGCTCGCCTTGCTTGAAGACCGACTGGACGATGAGGTTGTCGAGCCGCTTCTGCTGCTCCGGCCCGGCGAAGGCCGGCGCGCTCTTCAGCCGGCGGGCCCAGGTCTCGATGTTCTCGTAGTTCTTCGCCTTGTTGAACGAGTCGAGGATGAGCTCGCCGGCGCTGCCGGCGAAGGGGCTGCGCGGGAACTTCTCGAGGAGCGCGCCCCAGATCTTCACCGCCGGGTCGTAGACCCCGTAGTCGTAGTAGAGGCGCCCCTGCCGGAAGAGGAGCTCGGGCAGCGCGGGGTCGCTCGGATAGAGCTGGGTGTAGAGCTCGAGGGCCTCGGCGAACTTCTTGTCCGCCTCCGACTCCTGGTAGTTGCCGCCGGCCGCCCCCGCGCCCTGCTTCTTGCGCGCCTCGAGCTCCCCGAGGCGCACGCGCTCGAGCGCCGCCATCGCGTTGTAGAGCGCGTCGTGCCGCAGCGGCTTCTGCGCGTCCTTCTCGGGGACCTTCCTAGCCGCGTTGAGATAGTTCTGCGCGGCCTCCATGTTCTTGTCGAGGTGGTAGAACTGGATCTCCGCGAGGTAATACGCGATCTCGTAGGCGCGCGGATCTGCCGAGAATTTCGTGAGGTAGGCCTCGTAGAGGGAGGCGGCGCCTTCGTATTCGGCGCGGCTCGTCTTGTCCTTCTGGGCCTTGGCGTGGAGGGCGAGCGCGTGCTCGCGGAGCTGGGTCTCGATCGCCGCCGACGTGGCGGTGACCGCGGAGGCGTCGGCCTGGGTGCGCGCCCATGACCCGCCCTGGGTGTAGCCCGCGAGGGCGCGGTCGTAGGTGGCCTTGAGGCGGCCGTAGTCCTCCACCGTCGCGTAGCCCTGGGCGATGGCGAGGATCCACGTGCCGGCGTCGCGGCTGGTGGGCTCGAGCTTCAGGAGGAGCTCGTAGGCCTCGATGCCGCGGTCGTAGTGCGCCTGGTCGTAGAACTGCACCGCGAGCGCGCGGACGACCTTGCCCGCGAACCGGTCGCCGCCGATCTTGACCAGGAACTGGTAGACGTCCTGGGCCGTGTTCTTCTCGTCTTCGGTGAAGACCTCGACCAGGTACTTGAGCGCCTCGCTCTGGAGCTCGTCGAGCTGCTTGCGCTGCTGGGAGCTGACCTTGCCCGCGCCGTCGGTCACCTCGAAGACGCTGACGAAGCGCTTGGCGGCGTCCTCCGAGCGGCCGAGGCGCCAAAGGCACCACGCGCTCTTGAAGAGCGCGAGGCCGTACAGCTCGCTCTGCTTGTGCTTGAGGACCTCTTCGTATTCGACGAGCGCGCCCGCGTAGTCGTACTTGCCGTTGAAGAGCGCCTCGGCGAGCGCCATGTGCGCGTCGGGGACGAAGCGCGAGGCCGGGAACTCCTTCAGGATCCGCTTGAACCGCTCGAGCGCCTCGTCGTTCTTGCCTTGCTCGGTGGCGAGGAAGCCGTCGACGTAGAGGGCGAGGTCGTATTGCGCGAACCACGGGTAGTCCTTGAGGACGCGGCCGAAGAGCTCGCGCGCCGGGCCGAAGTTGGGCTCCGGCGTCGGCCCGCGCTGGTCGACCGGCTTCGCCTCCCACGCCCGGAAGCGATCGATGAACTCCTCGCGCTCGAGCTCCCACTTCAGCTCGCCGAGCCGCATCATCGCCTCCGGCATCTCGCGCGACTCGCGCGGCGTCTCGGCGATGAAGGCGGTGAGGAGCTGCATCGCCTCCTTGCGGAGGGACTTGATCTCGCGGACGTCCTTGTCGATGCGCGCCTCGACCTGGGCCCGCATCTTCTCGCGGAGCGCGTCGGGCACCTTCGGGCCCTTCTGGGCGGGCCGGGTGCCGGGGCCGGACTTGCCGAACGACTTGTCGGTGCCCTTGGGCTTCGCGATGGGCGCGCTGTCGATCGTGCGCTCGGCGGCAGGGGTCACCCTCGTGAGCGGCGCGGTGGCGCCCGCGGGCGGGGCGGGGTCCTTCGGGCCCTTGTCTTTGTCGGGCGCGGCGAGCGCGGGCGCCGCGAGCGCGAGGCACGCGACCAACGCCGCCGGCGCGAGCGGCCGCCTCACTTGATGCCCTCCGCGCCCACGAACTCGTCGGGCCAGTCGTCGCCCTCGAACGGCCAGTACTCCTCGTTGTCCTTCAGGTACCGGGCCGCGTCGAGCGAGTCCACGGCATCCCGAGGGAGATAGCCGTCGGCGAGCGCCTCGATCTCGACCTCGAGCGCGCGCTTCTTGCCGAGGACCGACTCGATGCGGCCGAGCCGCGCGCGTCGGAGGAGGCGCGAGAGCCGGAGATCGAGGCGCTTGAGCGCGTCCCTCGCGAGCGCGGCCTCGGCCGCCCCGAGCTCGCGACGCGCCACCTCCACCTCCGCCTGCATGCGCGCGCCGAGCGCCGCGTCCGCGCGGAGGAGGCCTGGCAGGTCCGCGGGGAGCTGGGCATCGGCGGCGCCGGTCGCGGAGAGCGCGCCGCTCGACTGGGCTCGCGCCTCGAGCTGGGCGAGCTCCTGCCGGAGGGGAGCGATCTTGTCGTTCGGCGCCTTGTGGGCCTCGAGGTCGTCGATCGCCTTGCGCGTGCCGTCGATGGCGGCGCGGACCTCGGCGGCGCGCTCGGCGGGGTTGCCCTCGGGGACGCTCGGCTGGGTCGCGCCCGGCGTCGCTACCGCGCGCGAGAGCCCGGAGAGCGTGCCCATCGTCGCCCGGAGCCCGTCGGCCTCGTGGTCGAGGACCGTGCGTTTGCGTGCAATCTGCACGTACAGGGGATCGATGCGCAGGAGCGACGCGACCGAGCGGAGGGCCTCGGGGGTGGCGCTCACGCCAGCGAGGTCGATCCCGCCCGCGTCGGCGCCCGACCGCGCCGCGCCGATGAGCGCCTGGGTGCTCCGCTCGCTGTCGCCGAGGCGGCGCGCGGCGTCGCGGATCGGCTCGTATTTGGCGATGAACGCGTTCAGCTTCTTGTCGGCCTCGGGGAAGTGGCAGAGGGCGAGGTCGACGTACGCGCCGAGGATCTCGGCCTCGTCTTCGTACCGGTGGTGGGCGCCGAGGGTGCGGAGCTCGTCGAGGAGATCCTTCGCGCCGTCGTAGTCCTTCTTCTCGTAGCGGCTCGTGGCCGACTCGTAGAGCGCCTCGGCGAGCCGGTCGGAGTCGCGGGGGACGAGGTAGTAGTAGTAGCGAGCGTCGTCGAAGCGAGAGCCCTCGTGGGCGACGCGGCCGAGCGCGAGCCGCGCGAGGTCGCGCACCGCGAAGAACTTCTCGTCGGCGAGGACCGGGGTCGTCTTGTCTTGGCGCTTCGGGTCGGCGACCTTGCAGAAGAGCGCCTCGCCCTCGCGGGCGCGGCCACGCTCGACCTGGATGAGGCCGGAGAGGTACGTCGCCTGCGACCAGAAGCGCGACGAGGTCGGCACCTGGGCGTAGGCCGCGAGGGCGCCGTCCCAGTCCTTCGCCGCCTCGCGCGAGCGCCCGGTGAGGTAGGAGACCTCGGCGCGGACCTCGTCGGGAGCCGACGGCGGCACGCCCTTCAGGTCCTCGAGGCCGGCGGCGAACGCGCGGCTCTCGAGGGCGATCTCCACGAGGCGACGGACCGCGCGCTTGGCGTACGGGCTCTTCTCGTCCCAGGCGCCCTTGTCGGTGACGGCTCGGCGGAGGTACGCGCGGGCGGGCTCGTGGATGCCCGCGGTGCCGTACGCCTCGCCGAGGATGAAGAGCGCGGCGCGCGCGGGCTCGGTGCCGAGCGAGCGATCGAAGCGCGGATCCTCGACGAGATCCGTGAGCTTGGCGATCGCCTCGTCGGTGCGGCCGGCGCGCGCGAGCGCTTCGGCGGCGGTGACGCGCGCGGCGAGGTCGCGATCCGCGAGCTCGTCGACCTCACCCAGCCGACGCGCGCCGAGCGCGGTTTTGTAGGCCCGCGCGCGATCGGCGCGAGCCGGATCCGGCGCCGCAGCCGCAGGCGCGGCCGCGGCCGTCGGCGGCGGGGCCGCGGGCGCGGCGCCGGGGCCGCCAGGGTTGGGCTGCGCGTGAGCGAGCGGCGCGCCGATCAGACACGCGCCGAGGCCGAGCGCGCGCGCGAGCCGCGAGGGGCGCGAGCGCGTCGAGCGCGTCGAGGCCGGAGGCGCGCCCACGTCACTTCCCCAGCGGGCGCGCCTGAGCCTTGGCTCGCACGCGCAGATCGTAGCGACCGCTCTTGTCCTCGGGGAAGTCGGCTCCCATCGTCGAGTCGTCGGCGATCTTCACCTCGACCACGACCTTGTTGTCCTTCGGCACGTCGATGATGAACCGCGAGCGCTGCGCCGTCTGGAAGCCCTCGTTCTTGGGGTCGAGGCGCTCGACGTCCACCGTCACCGCGTGGCGGCCCGGCGCGACGGCGCGATCGTAGACGCCCACGCCGTCCTCGGCGCGGAAGCCGCGCTGGGCGTTGGTGTAGACGACGCCGTCGTCGACCGACACGGTGAGGCGGCTGATGCGCGTCTTGTCGCCGTCGGTCTGCAGCGAGATCGCCATCCGGGAGTGGAAGAGCGTGTCGCCGACCGCCGACACGCGGGCGCGGAGCGCGGCGATGTCCGCGAGGAGGCGGTCGTAGTCGATGGTGGCGACGCCGCCGTCGACCGCGGACTGCGACGGGAGCTCGTTCGGCTGGGGGTTGAGCGGCGACGGGCGAGGCCCGCCGTCGGCGCCCTCGTTGCGGACCGGCGGCGGCACCGGCGTGTCGGCCCTGGCGCCCGCGTCCACCGCGGCGGCGGTCGCCGCCGCCGGCGCGTCGTCGGGCTTGAGCGGCGCGGGGCTCGGCGCCGCGGAGGCAGCGGCGGACGCCGAGGCCGGCGGCTTCGGGGGCTTGGCCGCCGGCTTGCGGCCCTGGGCGAGCGCGAACGGCGCCGACGCGGCGATCGCAGCCACGAGCAGAGCCAGCGGGGCGCGGCGGAGGCGAGGCTTTTCCACCGAGGACGATTCTCCGCCAAACGTGGCGCGCTGTCACCCCCCGAAGGGGACGAAGATGCTCGCGCCGCCGGTGACGACGATGTCGTTCACGAGGTGGTCTTCGCCGAGCAGGCTCTCGCGCAGGATGTGGTCGCGGACGTCGACGCGGAACGAGAGCCACTTGAAGAAGTAGAACTTCGTGCCGATGCCGAAGCTGCCGGTGAGGCCGCGCGCGGTGGAGTCGTCGGTGATCCCGCCGCCGAGCGCCGCGTTGAAATCGAACCGCGAGATGCCGCTGCCGAACCAGCGCAGCTTCCCGTACGCGAACGACCACACGAGGTGGCCGAAGTAGAGGCGACCGGGCTTGTTCGTGCGCTCCTCGACCTGCACCTGCGGATAGCGCCGCTCGTAGGTGTCGGTGACCGCGGTGCGGAACCGCGTGTACATGAAGCTCGCCTCGAGGCCGAGGTCCTCGCTGAAGTGGAACGTGTACGCGCCGCCGGCGGTCCAGTTGGAGGAGTAGAGATCGGCGCCGTAGTAGCCGCCGAGCGCCGACACCTCGTGGCGGAAGGCCTTCGTGAACAGCCGCTCCTGCACGCCGCGGTAGTGGCGGCCGCCGACGAGCTCTTGCTTGAGCTCCTCGTCCACGCACTGCGCGCGGGCAGGCGCCGCGACCGCGAGCGGAGCGACGAGCGACCCGAGCGCCGCGAACGCGACGAGCGCGCGACGAGCCGCGCGGGGCGACCCGCGGCGTGTGCGGCGAAGGGGCACGGGGCGCGCGCGCATACGGCTTTCATCGGTACAGGGAAGCCCTTCGCGGTGTCAACGGCTTGCGGTACTGTCGGGCCATGTCGAGCCGTCCCCGGCCCCGCCCGAAAGCCCAAGGCCCGGACGCACGGAGTGCGCCTTGCGCGCTCGCCATCGCCGGCCTCGACCCGGGAGGAGGCGCTGGGATCCTCGCCGACACGCGCGCGTTCGCCGCCGCGGGAGCGTTCGGGTGCGCCGTCGCCGCGGTGCTCACCGTCCAGTCCACCTCCGGGCTCCGCGACGCGCGGCCGGTGCTCCCCCGCCTCCTGATCGCGCAGGCGAACGAAGTCCTGCGCCACCAGCGCGTCCGCGCGATCAAGGTCGGCGCCCTCGGCTCGGCCGCGAACGTCCGCGCGGTGGGCGATTGGCTCGCGATCCACCGTGACATACCGGCGGTGGTCGACACGGTGATGCTCCCGACGCGCGGCAAGGCTCGACTCCTCCAGACCGCCGGAGTCGCCGCGCTCCGCACGCACCTCCTGCCACGAGCCGCGATCGTGACGGCCAACGCGCCCGAGGCGGAGGTGCTGACGGGCCACCGCGTGACGCGGGTGAGCGAAGCCCACGACGCTGCGATCGCGCTCGTGCGCATGGGGGCGAAGATGGCGCTCGTGAAGGGTGGGCACGTCGCCGGTCCGAGCGCGATCGACGTCCTCGCCATGGACGGCGAGGTCATCGAGCTGCGGGCGGCGCGCCTGAAGATCCCGCCGACCCACGGCGGCGGGTGCGTCCTCTCTTCCCTCATCGCCGGCAAAATCGCTGCGGATCCGAGGCGTTACCAGGCCGACGGCGCGGCGATGCTCACCGACGCGCTCCGGTGGGCCAAGCGCACGCACCACCGCGCGCTCGCGTCGCTCTCCGACGTCGGGGGAGATCTCGCCGTGCTCTTGGGGCGCTGACGCGCCCTTGGGTGCGAGCGCCGCGACGCCGGTCGATCAGAAGCGCACGCCGCGACGGGACATCGGGACGCCGTCGTCGGTGAGCTTGAACTCCTCCACGGGGCCCGCCCCTTCGCGGACGACCTCCGGAGGCGTGGTCGTGAGATCGATGACGCTCGTGGGGACGACGCCGCCCGCGCCTGCGTCGAGCACGAGCGCAAGCCCATGGAACTCGTCGCGAATCTCGGCCGGATCCACGAAGGGCTCACCGCCGTGCCGCGCCGCCGTCGTCGAGATGATGGGCCGGCCGAGCCCGCGCGCCAGGGCCTGCACCACCGCGTGATCGGGCACGCGGATCCCGACCGTCTTCCGCTTGGTCTGGATGATCCGCGGCACCTCGCGGGTTGCCTCGAGGATGAAGCAGTACGGGCCGGGCAAGAAGCGCCGGAGCACGCGGTACACCTGGTTCTCGACGATGGCGTAGCGGGCGATCTCCGACAAATCCGGGCAGATGAACGCGAGCTGCTGGCTCTTGTCCATCCCCTTGATCTGGTAGAGGCGGTCGACCGCCTTCTTGTTGGTCAGATCGCAGCCGAGGCCGTACACCGTATCCGTGGGATACCCGATGACCTCCCCGGACATGAGCGCGTCGACCGCACGTGCGATCTTCCGCGGCTCCGGGTGCTCTGCCATGATCGAGATGAGCATGACCGTCTCTGCCTCGAGGGCTCGTCCTCTCGCCGTCGGGGCTCCGCCACGATACCAGCTTTTTCCCCTCCCCGCGGGCTCGGCCCGTGACGCCCGCGCGAAGCCCTCGTGACACCGTACGACCTCCCGACCTGGTTCTTGCGCGGCGCGGCGTTCGTCTTCGGCCTTTTGTGGGGGAGCTTCCTGAACGTGGTCATCTACCGGGTCCCCCGGGAGATGAGCGTGGTCCGCCCGGGATCGCACTGCCCGGGGTGCGGTCGCCCGATCTCCCCCTTCGACAACCTCCCTCTCGTCTCGTTCGCGATCCTCGGCGGCAAGGCGCGCTGCTGCGGCGCCAAGATGAGCTGGCGCTACCCCGCGGTCGAGCTCATCGGCGGCCTCCTGTCGCTCGCGGCGATGGAGCACGTGCTGCGCATGCCGCCGGCGGGGGCCGAGTGGCGCTTCTTCGTGGTCTACCTCGCCGAGACCGCGTTCTGCCTGGGCCTCACCGCCGCCGCGTTCATCGACTGGGAGCACATGATCCTCCCGGACTCGATCACGCTCGGCGGCGCCGTGGTCGGCTTGGCGACGGCCCCGCTCCGCGGGCAGCCCCTCGTCGACGCGATCGCGAGCGGCGCCGTCGCGTTCGGCCTCGTGTGGTTCGTCTTCAATGTACTCTACAAGAAACTCCGCGGCCGCACGGGGATGGGGATGGGCGACGCCAAGCTGCTCTCCTTCGCCGGCGCGTGGTTCGGCTGGCGAGGCGCG
>JAEUKG010000172.1 GCA_016794325.1 Myxococcales bacterium
GAGCGCGGGGGCAGCGGGGGCGGGCGCAGCCGGCTTCGCCGCTTGCGGCTTTGGCGCCATCGGAGGACGCGGCGGCGAGCCGTTGCTCATGAGCGTGCCCATGCGCGGCAGCTCGCGCGCGACCGCGCTCACGAGCGCCGCCGACATCGCGTTGTCCTCGCTCACGCGCGGCGTCGGCGGCGCCGCGCTCGGCGGCTTTCCGGGCGGGGGACGCGGAGGCGGCAAGCCCACCGGCGGCGCGCGATCCGACTGCGCGAGCGCGGCCTCGACCTCCGCGGTCGTCGGCGCGATGCGCTGCTGGGTCTCTTCGTCCTCTTGCAGGTCCCTGAGGACGTTCGCCGGGGGATCGGTCCGCTGCGTCGTCGGCGGCGATCGGGTGCTCGGCGGGAACATCTCGCCGAGCGCGCCCGAGACGCGCTCTGCGGCCGCGCCCGCGACGAGCTCGGCGAGCACGTTCTCCGGGTGCAGCGACGCCGGGAGGCCGCTCGCCACCGCTGGCGCGGGCGCGGGCGCGGCCGCACGCGCGAGCGCCGGCTTGAGCGCGGGCGGGAGATCGCTCTCCGTGCGCCCGCTCGCGAGCGGCGGGGGGACCGGGGTCGGCACCTGCGGCATCCCCTTCAGGGTAGACACAGGACCCCGGTTCGCGCGAGTGGGCTCTTTGAGGAGGCGCTCGGTGGCCGGGTGGGGGCGGGCGCGCTCCAGGGCGTCCACGAGGTGCTCGCGCCCCTCGTCGGGATCGCAGGCGTCTCGGAGCACCGACACCATCTCCTCGGCGGTGATCAGGCGCTTGTCCGGGTTCGGCTCGAGCGCCCGCGCGATCGCCTCCCGCACCGTGGCGTCGACGTCGGGCCGGAGCACGTCGAGGGGCACGATCCGAGGGTCGGCCATCGCCTTGATGATCTCGACCTCCGGGAGCGCGCCGCCGTAGATCGCCTTGCGCCGCGCGAAGAGCTCCCAGAGCACGATCGCGCCCGCGTACACGTCGGCGCGGATGCTCACGTTTTCGCCGCGGACCTGCTCGGGCGCCATGTACCCGTAGGTGCCCTTGATGAGGCCGACCTGGGTGTCGCTCGGGAGGCCTGCGACCTTGGCGATGCCGAAGTCCGCGAGCTTGACGTAGCCCTCCCACGGGATGAGCACGTTCGACGGGTTCACGTCGCGGTGCATGACGGGCGCGAGCGCGCCCGTGGCCGGATCCCGCGCCGAGTGCGCGGCCGCCAGCGCCGCGAAGAGGCGCGCGCCGATGTGGATCGACGCCTCGTCGTCGAGGTCGGTCCCCGCGTTCTTGAGCATCGTGCGCAGCTTGTGGAGCGGCGGTCCGTCCACGTGCTCGAGCGCCATGACGAGCGCGCCGCCGTGCGAGAAGAAGTCGTAGAGCCGGACGATGCTCGGGTGGCTCAGGCGGGCGTAGGCCGTGGCCTCGCGGGCGAACATCCGCGCGAACGCCTCGTCGTCGCGGTATTTGGTGAGCAGGAGCTTGAGGACGACGGTGCGCTCGAAGCCGTAGGGGCCCTCGGCCTTGGCGAGCAAGACCTCGCTCGTGCCGCCCGTGGCCAGGCGCCGGACGATCCGGTAGCCCCCGATGCGCTCGACGGTGCCCTCGCCCACGGCCCGATCCTACCGCACGCGGCTACGCCGGCAAAATGACCAGCGTTTTGGCCAAGTTGCGGACGAGCGCGGGCGAGCGCCCGGCCCGGCGGCGGCGCGCCGAGGTGCCTGGCGCGCGGCTCCGTGGCCCCGCGCTCAGCCGCTCTTCTGCGCCTCGGCCTGGGCCTTCGACAGGTCGGCCTCGACGTCGTCGAGGAGCTCGTTGGCTCGCTTCTCGTCGATGCCGAGCATCTCGGCGAGCGTGTTCATCGTCTCGTTCTCTTCGTCGGCGATGGCGCCGTCGGCGAACGCGATGGCCGCGGCGAGGACGAAGGCGACCTCGGCGCGCGCAGGGTCCTCCTTGATCGAGGCCGCGACCTCGGCGAGGCGCTTGTCGCGCCCGCTCTCGGCCACCGCCTTGCCGGCCTGGTCGAGCATCGACTCCATGTGGGCGGAGCGGATCTGGTCGTCGGAGAGGTTCCTGAGCGCGCCGCGCAGGACGTCGCGCTCCTCGTTGGAGACGTGCCCGTCGGCCGACATCATGAGGTACATCGCCTCGCACAGCGGGCCGTATTCGGCCACGATGTTCATGAGCTCCATCGCGTCCGGCGTCATGCTCGGATCGGGGGCCACGATGGAGGGGCGCTGTCCGCGGGCGCGGAGCTGATCACGGAGACGCTCGAGGGTGGAGTTGGTGAGCCAGATCATCGCGACCCCGAGGATACAGGGCAGGCCCCCGCGGCGCTACGCCAATCCTCCCGCCCTCAATCCAGCTTGAACAGGTCTTCGAGGTCCGACTTGGTGAGCTTCTTCGCTCCCCCGGCGTCCTCGCTGAGCACCGCCCCGACGAGCTCGCGCTTCTTGCCGCCGAGCTCGAGGATCTTCTCCTCGATCGTGCCCTTGGCGATGAGGCGATAGGTGGTGACGACCTTGGTCTGCCCGATGCGATGGGCGCGGTCGGTCGCCTGATCCTCCACCGCCGGGTTCCACCACGGATCGAAGTGGATGACGGTGTCGGCGGCGGTGAGGTTGAGGCCCGAGCCGCCCGCCTTGAGCGAGATGAGGAAGATCGGCGGGCCGCCCTCGGCCTGGAACTCCTCGACCACCTTCGCGCGGTCCTTGGTCGAGCCGTCGAGGTACGAGTAGCGGACGCCGTCCTCCTCGAGCGCCTTGCGGATGAGGGTGAGCATCGAGACGAACTGGCTGAAGACGAGCACCTTGTGCCCGCCGTCGACGCACGTCTCCACGAGCTCGCGCAGGGCCACGAGCTTGCCCGAGTCGTCGTCGCCGAACTCGCGCGGCAGGCCGAGGAGGCGCGGATCGCACGCCGCCTGGCGCAGCCGGGTGAGCCCGGCGAGGATCTGGATGTGGGCGCGCGAGACGCCGCCCTGGCGCTCGACCTCGCCCATGACCTGCGCCCGGACCTCCTTGAGGACCGCGGCGTAGAGCGCCGCCTGCTCGCCGGTGAGCTCGCAGAACTGATCGCTCTCGATCTTCTCGGGCAGGTCCTTCAAGACCTCGCTCTTGGTGCGGCGGAGGATGAAGGCGTGGATCGTGGCCCGCAGGCGCGCCGCGGCCTTGGTGTCGCCGGCGTCGATCGGGCGCGCGTACCGCTCCTCGAACTTGTCGAGCGGCCCGAGGAGGCCCGGGCTGACGAAGTCGAAGATGCTCCAGATCTCCGACAGGCGGTTCTCGATCGGCGTGCCCGACAGCGCGAGGCGGCGCTCGGCCTTGAGCCGCTTGGCCGCCTTGGCGGTGGCCGACATCGGGTTCTTGATGTTCTGCGCCTCGTCGAGGATCGCGTAGCGGAGCGGCAGCTTGGCGAGGAGCTCCTCGTCGCGGCGGAGGAGCGCGTACGAGGTGACGATGACCTCGGCGTCGTCGAGCTCGTCCTTGCGCTCCTTGCGATCGCCGCCGTGCCACAGGGCGTGCTTGAGGCTCGGGGCGAACTTGTCCATCTCCCGCAGCCAGTTGGTGACGACGCTGGTGGGGGCGACGATGAGCGCCTTGAACTTCTTGCCCTCCTTCGCGTCGGCGGCCTTCACCGCGAGCAGGAGGGCGATCGTCTGGAGCGTCTTGCCGAGACCCATGTCGTCGGCGAGCACGCCGCCGGAGCCGATCTCGTGGAGGAACCACAGCCAGTGGAAGCCGGCCTCCTGGTAGGGCCGGAGGTCGGCCTTCAGGTTGCGCGGCTTCTTGACGCGCTCGATCTCCTCGATGTCCTTGAGCTTGGTGAAGAGGTCCTTCACCCCGTCGGCGACCGTCGCCTTGCCGACGTGCTGGAGGAGCTCCTCGATGCGGCCCGCCTGCGAGAGCGGCAGGCGCGTCCCCTGCCCGCCCCCCGTCGCGAGGATCTCGGCCTGGCGCGCGAGGACCTCCTTCACCTTCTGGGCGTCGAGCCGCGCGAACGAGCCGTCGGCGAGGCGCACGTAGCGGCGCCCCTCGGCGAGGCAGCGCGCGAGCTCGTCCTGGGTGACGGCGACGCCTTCGGCCTCGAACGACAGCCGCAGGCTGAGCCAGTCGACGCCGCTCGAGACGCGCGCGTTGGCGGTGAGCGCCTGACCGCGCACCTGCACGTCGACGAGGTCGTCGGGGACGAACAGGTCCCACTCCTCGGGGAGCGCGCCGATGCCCTCGGTCCAGAACTGGATCGCGTCGTCGCCGCGGGCGATGAAGCCGCTGCCGTCCTCGTCGGGCACGAGCCCGGCGTCGCGGAGCTTGCCCGCCGCGTCCTGCTGCGCGGCGATGTCGCAACGGATGCACTTTGCACGCTTTCCGGCGCCGCCGCCGTCGGGCGACTTCACGATCACGGGCGGGGTCATCCCGTCGGCGCGCACGTCGATCTCGAAGTCCTCGTACGCGGCGCGGAGCGAGACGCGGGCCTCGGTGAGCGCGCCGCCGGCGCGCATGCGGAAGGTGGGCACGAGGTCCACCACGTCGGCGACCTGCGAGAGCTCGGGCAGCTCGGCCCCCACCTCGAGGGCCACGCGCGGAAGGCCCTGGGCGATGAGCTGGGCGAGGTTGTCGACCGGCTCGTTGATGAACGGCGCGCGCATCAGGCGCCGCATCGCCGCCGGCGACACCCGACGATCGACCGGGCGCGCGGTGCCCTCGGGGTCGACGTGCCACCCGGGGCTTCCCTCGAACCAGGCGCCCTGCGCCATCGAGAACTTCCGCGGATCGCCCTGGCGCATGAAGCACGACTTCACCACCACCTGCGAGCCGTCCTGCGACAGCTCGAGATCGAAGCGCGGCTTGAGGGGCTCGTCGCCGAACTTGAGCTCCATCATCTGGGGCTCGAGCACCACCTTGCGGCCCTTGAGGAGCGGGAGGAGATCGGCCGCGTCCTCGCCGCGGACCTCGATGCCGACCCGCCGCGGCCCCTCGTTCTCGAGGCGCGCGAGCAGCCGGAGCGCCTCGCGATCGCCCGTCGGGCGCTGCGCCTGCTGCCCGAGCAGCGTGCTCGGCAGGATCGGCACCCGCTGGTCGGGGTCGAAGAGCGTGACGCCGAGGCCGCCGGGCTTGGCCACGACGCGGTACTCGAGGTTCTTCGGGAACGGCGGGAGCGGCTCGGGGATCCACGCGTCGACGCCGGTCGCCACGCGATCGCCCACCGTGTAGCCCATGCCGGCGCCGCCGCCGGGGCCGCCGCCCGCCGGGCGCGCGTCTTGGGCCGCGAGCTTGGCGTGCCGCGCGGCGCGCCGCTTGGCGCGACGCGAGAGCCCTCCGCCCATCCCTGTTCGGATAGGGTCACCGTCGCCGCCGCCCGCGTCGCCGGGCTGCCCGCGGAAGCCGCCGCCGCCCTCGCCCGCGCGGAAGCCGCCGCCGCCCTCGCCGCCCGCGCCCGCGGCGCGGAAGCCCGCGGCGGCGAGGCGCCGATCCCCCCCCGCCTCGGAGTAGCCGTTGCCCGAGGTCGGCTGCTCGCCGCCCTCGGCGCGCTCGCGCTGCTGCTTGGGGCGGACCTGATCCCGCAGGTGGATGAGGAGCGCCGCGACGTGCTTGCAGTGGCCGTTGATCTTGGGAAACGCCGGGCACGAGCACTCCGACGCGATGCCGTTCGGCGTGAGCTTGAGGCGCACGGCGTAGGGCTCGGGCTCGGTGCCCCGCACCTGACCGTGCGCGCTCGCCTCCTCGACCGCGGCGCCTTCGACGGCGTGACGCCGGACGTAGTCGTAGCCGCGCAGGAACGCGCGGGCGCCGAGGATGCGGCGGAGGGCTCTGTCGTTGAGCGTCGAGAGGGCTTCCGAGAACGGGGTCGCCAATGGGCCGATCGCGCGTGAGCGCGCCTCTTCGGGGTGTCCTCGCTGCCTGTCCGAGCAAGCTGGGTGCAGCAGCGGGCCTCGCGCGCGCGCGCCGCCTTCGGTGAAGCGGAGCGGGGCGGGGCGGGTGCAAGAGCCGCCCAACACGAGGTAATTGCAACGACTACCACCCCTCTCGCTGGCTCGCAACGCCCGAGCGCCCCCGCCGACGCTCAGCGCCCTACATCGGCACCCCACCCCCTACATCGACGGGAGCGACGGCGGCCTAAGCAGTTCCAGAAGGCGGAAAAGCCGAGTAGAGTCGCGGCGAATGGGGTCGGCGCGGAAGCGATGGGGGGCAGCGTGGTGGGGGGTCCTCGGGCTCGTGTGGGCGCTCGCCGGCTGCACGTCGCCGATCGCCGCAGCCCTCGACGAGGGCGACGCGAACCGGGTGGTCACCGCGCTCGATCGCGTGGGGATCGACGCGACCAAAGAGGCCGACCCCCAGGCCGAGGGGAAATACCGGGTGAACGTCGCGCGCGACGACGCGGCGCGCGCCCTGTCGGCGCTCTCGGAGGAGGAGCTGCCGCGGCCGAAGTCCCGCGGCCTCCTCGACGCGGTCGACAAAGGCGCGCTCGTCCCGAGCGCCGCGAGCGAGCACGCCCAGCTCGTCGCCGGCATGTCGGGGGAGCTCGAGAAGACGCTCTCGAGCGTCGATGGCGTCCTCGCCGCGCGCGTGCACCT